>NZ_JBFRKH010000038.1:30877-35836 GCF_041469265.1 Shewanella sp. 10N.286.51.B2 | reverse complement strand
TTTAGTTTTAGTTTTAGTTTCAGTTACAGGTGTGGTAGCAGCTGTTGATGCCGTAATAGACGGTAAATCAACTAATTTTGATGATACTTCGAGCATGGTGACTCCATATTATTATTCGAATTTTCCTTTCACATACTAGAGCGGTTAAACCAAGTGCTGCAATTTGTTGCATACGTATTCAATATTGAGGCGTTATTTAAGGCAAATATTTTAAATGCGTTGATTGCATTTTTTAGAGTGCGTTTGTTTTTTATCCGATACTGGCCAATATCTAGAAAACGGATATTTAATCGAGGTTTTTATATTTGTATCGCTAAAGACATGCTATATCGCCCGCTAAAAAATCAATGTGAAATACACCTGTTATCTAGATGTTTTATAAATAGGCGGCTTGGTTTGATATGCAACAATTTAGTCGTTATGCGCAATAGTTATTTGTGATGTCTGCAATTGCGATGAAGGTCAGTATTTTACTAATTGTTTGAGTAATAAGTGTTTTTTTAACAATGTTTGTTCTTGCTTAGCACTGCGTTTGTTATGGTTTTATTGAAATGATAATAAGGGAAATACCATGGCAATGAATAGACGTAGTTTTCTTAAGGGGAGTAGTGCATTTGCATTTTCTGCCAGCATTATGGGGTGTTCTAGTGATGATAAGAATATTGAAGAACCTCCAGTAGTAGAACCACCAATTGAAGTACCACCTGAAGAAGGCATTCCAGATGGTGTTTATCACACAACGTGTCCACGTAACTGCGGTGATAGATGTAGCTTGATGGTAACCACAAAAGATGATGTGGCAATATCAATCACAGGTGATACAACACACCCTGTAACAGCGGGAACCCCATGTGTTAAAGGTCATGCCTATTTACAGTCTGTGTATAGCCCAGACCGTATTCAACAACCAATGAAACGCGTAGGACCACGTGGCCCAGGTGCAAGCTTCGAACCTATTTCATGGGATGAGGCATATAGCGCCATTGCAGGCCGCTTAAACGAGATTATTAACACCCATGGTGGTAATTCAATCATTCCTTACTCTTATTCTGGCTATAGCGGTATCAGTGCAGGCTCGGGTCCGAACCGATTCTTTAACCGTATCGGTAGCCGTAACTTGGAGCGTAATATTTGTGCCAGTGCCGGTTATTCAGGAATGAGCTCTATATTGGGTGAGTTTTCAGGCCCAAGTCCAGAAGACTATGTGAATACCAAATGTTTTGTTTCTTGGGGTACCAATGAGCAAGCCACCAATATTCACCACCTTAAATTTATTAATGAAGCCCGTGATAAAGGCGCTAAAATTTTAGTGGTTAACCCGGCTAGAACACCTTTAGCTTCTCAAGCTGATATCTGGTTACAGCCGACTCCTGGTACCGATGCCACCTTAGTTGTGGGTATTAGTAAAGTGCTGATTGAAGAAGGTTTACATGATTCAAACTTTATTGAAGCCCATACCCAAGATTATGATGCATTACTAGCACGTCTTGAAGAGTTTACTCATGAAGAAATTGAATTAGAAACGGGTGTTTCCAAAAGCGAATATCAAGCCTTTGCACGAGCTTATGCAGGTGCTGAATGTGCCATGATCCGCATTGGTTATGGTTTACAACGTACCTTGAATGGTGGCCGAATGGTTAAAGCCATTCCAACGCTTGCAGCGTTAACCGGTAATATCGGCAAAGTGGGTGCAGGTGTTGTGTATCTTAATACTCAAGCTGGTGGGATGTTTGATTGGGCTTATTGTAATGCGCCGCATCTAACACCTGAAGATGCAGTAAGAGACACGGTCAATATGAATGAGATTGGCAGGTCGTTACTACCTGAAGATTATCAACATGAAGACGGTCAAATTGGTCCGCTTGCTTTTGGTGAGCCGTGCGATCCAATTAAAGCAATGATTGTATATTCAAGTAACCCAATGGCAATTGCTCCTAACACTGATCTAATTGAAAAAGGCTTGATGCGTGACGATTTGTTCTTAGTGGGTATTGATTTATTCCAAACCGATACCATGGATTATGTTGATTACTTGCTACCGACGTCTAGTTTTATGGAGCAATCAAATCTCATTGATAGTTATCATTGTTATTACTCTAAGCATAGTGCGCAAGCCATTATGCCACTTTATGAATCCAAACCTGACACAGTCATCTTTAATGAACTTGCTAAAGCAATGGGTTTTGAAGATGCAGAGTTCAATGAGTCGATTGATGAAATTTTACGTAATACTTGGAAAGGTAATATTAGTTACGATGCGCTATTAGAGCAAAAGTGGGATAGCCCAATTGTACCGTATCCATTCCGTAAAGATTACGACTTCCCAACGCCAAGCGGCAAGATTGAATTTAAAGACACCAGCGGCAAGTACTTTGACCCTGAAAAATTCAATCCAGTAATTGATACCGGCACCCCTGAAAGCGATGCTGCTGATAATAAAGGGATGACCGATGCTGAAAAAGCGCGTGAGTTCAGATTAATATCACCAGCGCACCCTAAATTAAGTAATTCTCAATGGGCCAATGTTAAATATATTGCTGGGACATTACCTCAACATACTGTTTATATTCATCCTTTAGATGCTGGCAGCAAAGGGATTAATGAAGGCGATCAAGTGACGTTAACTGCAAGTCGCTATGGTAACCCGAGTGTACAAATTCAATATGTCGCACGGGTTGAACCAATGACACCTGTGGGCACATTGTTTGTTTGGAAAAATGCCTGGAAAAAACTTAATGATAACGGAAGTAATACCGCAGTTAACCAGCTGGCAAACTGTGATTTAACGGATATGAACAACTGTTCTACCTTCCACTCAACCCGTGTCGATATTGCACTGGCGTAATTATAATCATTAAGGAACTTTCTAATGACTGAACAAAAAGTTTTTGTATTTCGCCAAGAAAACTGTGTTGGCTGTGAAGCTTGTACCGTGGCATGTCAGGCTGGCCGACAAGCGAATGAATTTGTTACCTTAAGAGATACCTCACAAGGTGAAAAAACCAATCATTTAGGTAAGCAAGTTGCGGTATTTTTATCGCAATCTTGTCATCACTGTGAAGAGCCTATTTGTGTTGAAAAGTGTCCTGTTGGCGCAATGGTTAAACGCGATGATGGCATTGTCCATATTGACGAAACGCTATGTGTCGGTTGCGGAGCATGTCGTATGGTGTGTCCTTATGATGCACCAAAACTTGACGCTAAGCGTGGTATCTTGTCTAAATGTGACATGTGTAAAGACAGGTTAGATGTCGGTGATAAACCATTTTGTGTTACCGGTTGCCCAGTGCAAGTGTTAGATGTGATGGATCAATCTGAAGCATTAAGTTTGCCTGGGGCAAGTTTAAATGGTGATGGCCATGAAGATTTAGGTACAGGGCCAACAACAGTATTTATTAAATTAAGAAGCTAAGACTAAAGACTTATTTTAAATGCCAACCCTAGGGTTGGCATTTTTATTTAAACAATAGATTTGATGAATGTATTTAGCAGTGTAATAACACTAATGCAAAGTGTTATTAATGAAATGATAGGTAAGTTTAAGTTATATTTAATAAAGCAGGGGCTAAACGGTAAATCTAATATTGGCGCGTTGATTTGATTTTATAATGTGTTTATCCCAGTTATTGGATAATTGAATAACTGATACAGCATGATTAATGAGGTCTTGTTGATGTGATTGATCTACCAATGCAGAAAACTCTCTGGCTAGCGCGATGATGATGTAATCATCTTTCGTTAATATTTCACCATTAAGACTATTGTTGATCAAAATACTGAAACTATTGAAAAATGTAGACATTAACTCTTGTTCACTCAGACGCTTAGGTAGATTGTCGATGCGTCTAAAGTCATTAATAACCATTAGAGAAATCTTTCTGCAAATGGTTTCTAGTGAGCTCCTTGGGTATGAAGAGCCGACCCATACTGAGTGTGGCTTAAGGCTTACTTCAATAGCACTACTAAGCTCTGCAGCACGCCATCTTTCTTTAAAATTCATCAGTAACATAACTTTGCCTATATAAGCTGTAACACATCTATCTTACACAATATTCATAGACCGAATATTTACCTAAGTCACTTTTATTAAAATGTCATAATAATTGTTTAGATAAATAGGAACCTATCACAGACATTTATAATAACCTGAAATAAAATAATGGTAATTAAATAATTTAAACAAATGGAATTTAAATATGAATAACGATGAATACGTTAAAAATATGGCAGGAATGTTTAATTTTCTAGCTGAAGTATTTTATCAAAAACCAAGTGATGAATTAATGGAAACTATTTCAATACTAGAGTTACCCTTATTTATAACAAAAGAAAACAATATATATAATCACTTTAGGGAAAAACTAGATACCTTAAAACAATTGAGCCAAACTTTGGTGCTGGATGACATTAAACAGGATTACAATGCCTTATTTATCAGGCCAAAAGGTAAACTTGCTTATCCATGGGGATCAGTTTATTTAAGCAATAATAATCGTTTGTTTGACCAGTCAACCCTGTTATTTATGGGTTTCTGTAAAAAAAACCACTTGAACTTTAACTTACCACAACATCAACCAATGGATCATTTTGGTTTGATGCTAGTTGCACTGGTGTATTGCTTAGAACTTGACTTGCAAGACGGTCAACAAAGAGTGAAAGAACTATTAGAACAACACTTGCTTAGCTGGAGTGACCGCTTTTTAAGCTTGGTGATTGAGCATAGTACAAGTCACTTTTATGGTGTTTCAGCCCTGTTATGCCAGCTATTGTTAACTGAGCTAACACTTAGTAAGGAGCTTGAGCTAAAGCCCGTCACATTGTACAAGTAAGCTGAACTGACATTGCTTGCATCAAAGATGCTAGCAAAGATGATGAAAAAACCTGCAATAAGGTTAATTATTGCAGGTTTAAAGGCGCTTAGACAGGTTTAAATCTTGCTAGCACGAATTAGCAGCACGA
>NZ_JBFRKH010000038.1:0-30081 GCF_041469265.1 Shewanella sp. 10N.286.51.B2 | reverse complement strand
GAATTAGCAGCACGAATTAGTAATACTAATTACCAGGTAATAACTAACACTTGAGATTCTAGTGGTTGCAGATTAATCGCTATGCTAGCTTGTTGCTTTACCACATTCATAGGATGTTTTTCGTTAGCACCAATGGTGAGCAAGTTTTCTATTTGATAGCTACCATCCTTGATTTGGGCTTTAGTGATTAATGCTCGAGGTAGGTGTAAGTTGATACTCGTAGCTTGGCTGTCGCTAAAATTACTGACTACCAGCATAAACTGCTCGTCGTTATAACGGCTAAAAGCAAAGGTGTTATCGTTATAGCCTTGTTGATTGGTTTTTTGGCTAGCGGAACGGTTAATAGTATCAAGCTCGAAGTACTCACCTTGCAGGGCTGGCGCCGTGTGACTTAAGTTAACCAAGGTTTGATAATATTTGCGCAGTGCTTTTTCAGCATCCGTTGATTGACCGCCATCAAATTTGCCGTTATTCATCCAGCGTTGATGGGCTGGTACGCCAACGTAATCAAAAATACTGGTACGGCTGGCTCGGCCAAAACCGGCATTTTGCACGGCTTTTTCACCGACATCTTGACCGAAATAAAGTAAGGTCGGAGAGCGACTAATGGTGGTCGACACCACCATCGCAGGCAAGGCGGCTTCGGCGCTGCCAGCAAAGTCGCCAGTATTAATTCGCTGCTCATCATGATTTTCTAAAAAGTTGAGCATGTGCTGCTCAATATCTGCAATTTTTGCTTGATCGGCTGCAATCTCAGCCGTCGACTTTTTACCATGGATAATGTCTTTTAATGTGTCGTATAAATCGACTTTATCGTACAGATAATCCATCTTTCCTAAATGAATATAATCACGGTAAAGACTTGGGTTATACACTTCAGCAAGTAAAAAAGCATTGGGGTTTAGGTGTTTGATATTACTGTTGAGATAACTCCAAAATTCAACTGGCACCATTTCGGCCATATCGTACCTGAAGCCATCAACGCCTTTTGCTAGCCAGAATTCGGTGATGTGTTTAAATTTAACCCAAGAATCAGGGATATCGCTCAGTGGTTGAGTCTGCCAAAATTGGTAATGCTGCGCAGAAGACATCTGGGCATATTCACTTGGCAGAGTAGGGAAGTCGTAGCTGCCATCAGGCTTAACGCCATAGTTAACCTTAACGGTTTCATACCAATCATTGGCGTCTGGCTTGGCTAAACGTGAGCCATTACCGGTCCATTTAGCTGGTGTTTCAATAAACTGACCGTCAGCGAGGGGATGAGACTCACCGCCTAAGGGCTGATAGTTATCTTTGGCATCGGGAACAGAGAAACTCTCACCGACAATATAATAGAAGTTATTGTTTTTATCGTATTCAACAGCGGTATTGTCTTGCTCACCAAAGTTGCGATTAGCTGGAAGCGGCGAATTTTGTGGGGCAGATTGATATTGGCGAGCCACATGGTTAGGCACGATATCGATAATCACCTGCATGCCGTTTTGATGAGTACGTGATATAAGCGCTTCAAATTCAGCTAATCTGTTAGCCGGGTCATTAGCTAAGTCAGGGTTAACGTTATAGTAATCTTTTACCGCATAAGGTGAGCCAGCGCGGCCCTTTACCACATCTGGGTCGTCATTACTGATCCCAATGTCAGTGTAATTATTGATCAATGCGTGATGGGGTACGCCGGTATACCAGACATGGGTTGTCCCTAATGACTTAATGTCTTGCAGGGCTATATCGGTAAAGTCACTAAACTTGCCGACACCGTTGTCTTGTATAGTGCCCCAAGGCTTATTGGTAGTGTTGGTATTACCATAAAGACGGGTAAAAACCTGATAAACCACCGGCTTACCGGTTAAAGGTTGTGCAGCAGCACTTAGCTGCTCAGTACCGCTCTGTTTAACCGTCTCATTAATACTGGCTTTATCTGTGGCGCAACCAGCAATAACCATACTGACTCCCGTTAATACCAGGCCTAATTTTATCGGTAAACTTACGCTGAATTTTTGTAAATACATATGCTTCTCGTGGCAGATTTATATTATTTAACTAAAGGAGATTAACAAGCTTTAGTTATGATCTAGAGTTTAACCGTTATTTGATTAACTTAAGAATAATGACACCTTTTTCTTTTAATGTGAGCGGCTTAGTTAATGAATACGTTTGTTGTGTGATGATATCTTTAGCCACAGTATGTTGTTTAATCACTGGTGCGAAACGGCTTAAATCAAGCTGGTATTCTTGCTGATTTTTATTGTAAATAATCAATAAACTCTCTTTGTTGCCTGCTTGATTATATTCACGGGCTTGCAGGTAAACACCCTCTTTAGGAGCAAAGTGTTTAAGGCTGCCTTGTTGTATCGCTAATGAGTTTTTACGATAGTTTAAAAGCGCGCGATTAAAGGCAAGCGCATCTTGTTGTTGGGCGGACAAAGACGATGGCTTGAATACACTGAGTTTATCTTCAGCAAATCCGCCGGGTAAGTCACTGCGAACTAAACCGTCATTACGATCTTTTGTCGGACTTTGCATCAAAACTTCGGTACCGTAGAAAATTTGCGGAATGCGGTTACTGGTTAACACATAGGCCATGGCCATTTTATACAGGGCTAGGTCATTGTTCATCAGACTGTATAAACGGTTAGTGTCATGGTTGCCTTCAAATAACACTAAATCAGTAGGCTTGGCATAAACCACATCATTGGCGAGCGTTTCATATAGATTAATAAGTCCGCTACCCCAACTTTCTTCATCAGTTAAGCTTTTAATGAGCACCTCATAAAGTGGAAAGTCCATCATGCTCGGGGTATGTGAGACATAGCCATCAGCATTGTGTTTACCCGCCTGCCAGTAGCTTACTGTAATGGGGTTATCGCTCCATTCCTCACCAACAATATTAAAGTTGGGATACTCATCCATAATGGCTTTTGACCAAGTGGTTAAAAAGCCTTTATCTGCATAAGAGTAGGTGTCTTCGCGAATACCACTGAGGCCGGCATATTCAATCCACCAAATACTGTTTTGAATTAAGTATTTTGCCATAAACTGATCACCTTGATTCATGTCAGGCATGGTGTCAGTAAACCAGCCATTTTCGAATTCTGCAGTATCAGATGGCATAGCGTATGGATCTTGAACTGTGGTTCTGCGATGGCTGGTATACATGATGTCTTGAGGGTTTTGTTGCCATTTTTGTTGGCCATTTATCCAAGTTGAAGTTGGAAAATCAGCCATCCAGCGATGCCCCGAACCCATATGGTTAACAATCACATCTTTAATAATACCAATACCAAACTGCTTCGCTTCTTCTACTAAGGATTTGTATTCTTCGTTGCTACCAAAACGTGGGTCAATTTTATAAAAATTAGTGGTGGAGTAACCATGGTATGAATACTGGGCTTGGTTATTTTCAAGCAGCGGGTTTATCCATAACTGTGTGATACCTAGATCTTTGAAGTAGGGTAGTGACTGACGAATACCGAGAATATCACCACCATGTCGGCCATCTTTATCGTCACGATTGGCTGTTTCTAACATGTCTGGGTGATTATCGTTGTCAGGATTACCATTTACAAAACGATCAGGAGTGATGAGGTAAATAACATCTTTGTTAGAAAACCCTTCACGCTGGCGTGAATCTGCCGCTCGGGCCTGAATAGGGTATTCAAGGGTTTGAACTAGCTGATTGTTATCAAACAAACCTATTTTAATGGTTTGCGGCTTTGCATCCTTTAAGTCTAAATCGATAAAAAGATGATTGTTACTTGCTGACTGATGAACCGCTTTAAGTGCCACATTGGCAGATTCAACAAGTTTGACCTCATAGGCGCTAATACCTTCGCCATAGACTAATAACTGCAATTGACTGTTTTGCATATCAGCCCACCAAGATTGTGGTTCAACGGTGACATTATTGATTTCAGCAGTAGCAGCGCTAGTCATTAATACATTAACCATCAAGGCTAGCGGAGCAAGTTTTCTAATAGTCATAAGTTTACCTTTGATGAAATTACAATTTATCAATAAATTGTTGATGAGACGGCATAGCAGCAACAGCCCTATTGATGATTTGCTTAATATTGCCCAGATAATCATGTAAGTCAGCATCACTTACACTATTAGCTAACGGGTTATAGTCATTAGGCATAATGCCTTGGCCGAGCATTACCTGTATCCAAGCAGCTTCTGTAAACAATTCATCTTGGTAGCGACTGACAGTGCCAGTGGCTTTAAATAGTTCAATTTTTTGTTTAAGGCTGTCAGGTATCGCCATATCACGGCATTGCTGCCATAAATCATGGTGTGAGTCTTTTTGATTCAGGTGATAGTGCAAAATAATGAAGTCACGAATTTGTTCTAACTCAAGTTTTGATTGGCGGTTAAACTCATCAACATTAGCTTGCTGAACGCCATTGTGGGGGAACAGCTTAGACAGACGTATGATGGCTGATTGAACTAAATGTAAGCTGGTGGACTCAAGTGGCTCTAAAAAGCCGCTTGATAAACCAATGGCAACACAGTTTTTATGCCACTGCTTTTCACGGCGTCCGGTTTTAAAATTGATTTTTCTGGGCTCTGCCAGCGGTTTTCCATCGAGGTTTTCAAGCAATAACGCTTTGGCTTGCTCATCAGATAAATATTGACTGCAATAAACTAAGCCATTACCAGTACGGTGTTGCAACGGAATACGCCACTGCCAACCTGCATCATGGGCGATAGAGCGAGTATAGGGGGTTAATGCTTCAGTTCGTTCACAAGGTACGGCATAAGCACTGTCACAGGGCAGCCAATGCTGCCAGTTTTCATAACCCACATCTAATTGCTTTTCAATTAATAATGCAGCAAAGCCTGAGCAATCGATAAAAAATTCAGCGCTAATTATCTGGCCATCTTTTAATGACACGGATTCAATGCTGCCGTCATTGGCAAGGGTTGTGGAGGTGATTAAGCCTTCGATACGCTTAACTGACAGCTTTTCACTGTAGTTACGTAATAGCTTAGCGTAGAGGCTGGCATCAAAGTGATAAGCGTGGGTAATACCTGCTAAGGGCGAACCTTGTACCTGGTCCATTATGGAGAATTTATTATTTTTAGCTGCTTGGTAATTTAATGAGTAATCCCAGAATTGATTGACATCGGTTGGGTTAGATTTTTTCCAATAATGATGAAACTGAGTAAAGCCAATATCTTTACCGATATTGCCAAAAGCATGCATGTAGCTTTGTTGCTGGTTGCCCCAATTTTCAAACTCAATGCCCAGCTTAAAAGTGGCTTGGGTTTGCTTAATAAAGTCAGACTCTTTAATGCCTAAAACATTATTAAATATTTGCAGTGGCGGAATAGTGGCTTCGCCGACACCAATGGTGCCGATATCTTCTGATTCAACCAAAGTGATATTAAGCTGGTGTTTGAATAACCTTGCCAGCATGGCAGCAGTCATCCAGCCCGAAGTGCCGCCACCAACAATTACAATGTTTTTGATCTTGTTATTATTCATGGTAATCGCCTTATATTTTTATTGTTTTTAAAGTAAAAAAGCCCCTGTAACAGGTTACAGAGGCTTTATTTCTACACTAAGATTAGAACTTGTAGTTCGCACCTAGCATGAAGTTACGGCCGTAATTTTGGTAATCACGTACATGACGAGCATCTTCACCCGTGTATGACGTGAATGGCTCGTTAGTTAAGTTATTCACTTGGAATAGCACTGATAGACCATATAGGGCATCAATACCACTTTCAGAGAAGTCATAACCAATTTGCGCATCTACTACGGTTTCAGCTTTAACATTAACATTTTGACGGGTTAAGCTGATTGCGGTTACTTCACCTAAGAAGTCACTACGGTAGCGTGAGCTAACACGTGCTTCAAAGCCTGAGTTTTCATAGTAAACCGTCGCATTGAAGGTTTTCTCTGAAAGACCAGGTAAAGTTGTTGGCTCGCTATCAGCCGTTTCTTTCACTTCACTGTCGTTGTAAGAACCACTTAATACCGTACCAAAGCCTTCTAGCGCATCAGCCCACATACCAAAGTCCATAGAGAATGACGCTTCAATACCTTGAACATAACCGCCTTGACCATTTTGCCATTGCTCAAAAGAACCAATTGGGTTGTCTGTGTCTGGGTTTTGTGGTGGCACGATGTCAGTAAAGTCGATAAAAGATGTTTGCTTGTAAGTGTAGTTTTCTAAGTCTTTATAGAATACTGCTAAGGCAAAGTAGCCTTGGTCACTGAAGTAGTTTTCGTAACTGATATCGTACTGACGGGCTAACCATGGGCGTAACTGAGTATTACCCGCCTCACCAGTCCAATTCACACCCGTAGTCGGGTTCTTTTCATAGCTATAGCCAATGTTGGAATTCATTTGGTCCATACGAGCACGGGTTAAGGTACGAGCTGCAGATACACGCAACATTTGGCCTTCTGCAACTTCAAAACCTAAATTAAAGCTAGGTAACCATTCAGTATAAGATGCGCTGTCGTAGTTGGCGTTAGTAACAAGTTTACCTTCTTCTTCGTCCAAAGTAGATGCTGTACCGTTAGAGCTCTGGTCTGTTTGAACCGCTTGAATACCAAAGTTACCCGTAAAAGGAATATCGTAAACATCAGTATCAATAGTAGCCATTACAAATGCAGTAGTGACTTCTTCACTGACATCCCATGAGTTAACTGCACGGCTAGCATCAACATCGGCTACGTCTGTTTCAATGTAGTTACCGTCATTGTAAAAAGCTAATGAGTCATAGCTTAATACGTCACCCATACCAAAAAAGTCTAGTGAAGTTGATCTTAATAGGTATTTATCAGGGACCGTCATAACATAGTTTGGATCGGTGCCGTCATAACCTTTCAGGGTTAGGAAGTAGCCTTTATCTAATTTTGATTTTTCACGCTCAGTGTAATTCACACCAAATTTCACACTGCGAATCGCACTGTCATCAAAAATATATTCAGCAGCTAAACGGAAAGACTGTAATTCATCTTCAATTTCTGGCTTGTTGATAAAACCATCTTGAGTGTTTGTTCCTTCACCTAATGGGTTACCCCAACCAAGTGGATCGCCTAGCTTGATGACATTTGGATCTGAATAATCTAAACCGTGAGTAAAGTTATAGCTACCATTACCATTGTAAGCAAAACCTAAATCATCAACTGCGCCAACGCCTGTGCCACGACCGGTACCACTGTAGCTTTCCATACCAATATCTGTACGTTCGGCTTTAGATAAACCGATGTCAGCTTCAACATTCCAGTTATCATTAATTTGAAATTTGTTATTCCAGCCAACTGATAGCGATTCAGCATCACGTTTGTTGACATCGTTACGTACTACTACTTCAGCGCCACGAATGACGCCTTCAGTAACAAGACCATTTTCAATGTTAGTTGCTTCGATACCACCGTTAGCACCCCAAGCAGCTGGGATTTCAATACCACGTAAACGTTGGTCATCAGTAAACTTAGAGTAGTAAAGGTCAACTTTTGTTTGGTAGAAATCATTTGGCGCATATTCAAATACAGCTAAAACACCATCACGCTCAAGTTCTGATGAACGAACGAAAGGTTTTGCACCACCTAATACACTGTCGCCGGCAGCATTTTCTGGGTAACCCCATGCTTGCCAGCGCTCTTCTTGGTTAGGCGACATCATGCGTGCATAACCTAATGCAATACCAATAGTGTCATCAGCAAATTGGTCAATATAAGAAATACTGCCACGGTAACCGGTATCATCAGAACCGCTATTTAACGCACCAAGGTCATTCATTTCACCACGTAAACCAATAGCGAATGTTTGTTCACCATGGGTTAGCGGGCTGATTGTTTGCATATCAACCGTGCCACCAATAGCTTGAGCCATAACGGTTGCATCAGGTGTTTTGTATACCACAACACGATTTAATAATTCAGAAGGGTATTGGTCAAATTCAACACCACGGTTATCGTTAACAGACGCTTGTTCGCGGCCATTAAGTGTCGCGGTAGTGAAATCCGGCCCCATGCCACGGATTGAGATGACGTTTGCGCGGCCATCAAGGCGCTGAGCCGAAACACCTGGTAGACGTGCAAGTGATTCTGCGATACTGACATCAGGTAATTTACCGATATCTTCTGCAGAAATAGCTTCAACGATTGAAGATGAAGACATTTTTAATGATTGTGATTCTTTTAAACTACGACGAATACCAGTGACTTTTAATACTTCAATTGATTCATCAGCAGTTGCAACATCTTCTGCTTCAGCAGCGTAACCGTACATACTTGTACTGGCAGCTATCATTGCTAACGTTAGTAAGCTTGGTTTAAATAGCGACATCCATCTTTCCCCTTCTGAATGGCCAGCAGCCCTTTTTATAAGGTCGAGCTGCTAGATTTCTATTATTTATAATTACAGTCTTTATAGTATTTTTACTTCAGCTTGCTTAAATGACTGCATAAGCGCTGAGGTTTATTTCCACTTTGTTGCGGAACAGTAAAGATACTACTCCTAGCATTCTTTCATCGACAACGTTATGCATACGTATTCAAAGCTTTTGTAGACTTTAAATGGCCACTTTATTACTTTTTTTTAACATTCAAAAGATAGTTTATGTATTGGTTAAGTTGTTGAATATTAGCATTTAAGTGCTTGGTTTGTATTTTTAAAATTCGTATTAATTCTTTGCATACGTATGCAGCTCTATTGAACCTGATTTCACTATTCACGTATCCTCGAGGCAATTAAATAATAATGACGACCAGTTACTAGGTCGCAACATAGGGTTAACCATGGGTGAGGTAGCTATATGGTTAATGCTTTTATTACAGAGGGCGAGTAATGAGTCAGTTATCATGGTGGCGCGGCGGAGTGATATATCAGGTATATCCACGAAGCTTAATGGATTCAAATGGCGACGGAGTCGGTGATCTACAAGGAATAATTACCAAACTTGATTACATTGCTAGTTTGAATGTTGATGCAATCTGGATATCGCCCTTTTTTAAGTCGCCAATGAAAGATTTTGGTTACGACATCAGTGATTATCTCGATGTTGATCCTATGTTCGGCACAATGGAAGACTTTGACGAACTGATTGAAAAGGCACATAAGCTCAATATCAAAATAGTCATCGATCAGGTATTAAGTCATACATCTGACGAGCATGCCTGGTTTAAACAAAGTAAATTAAGTCGTGATAACGACAAATCTGATTGGTATGTTTGGGCCGACCCTAAAGAAGATGGCACCGCGCCTAATAACTGGTTAGCTATTTTTGGTGGTTGTGCTTGGGAGTGGGAGCCGCGTCGTCAGCAATATTACTTGCATAACTTCCTAAAAAGTCAGCCTGATTTAAATTTCCATAACCCTGAAGTTCGCGCTGCAGTGCTTGAAAATGTCGATTTTTGGCTTAAAAAAGGCGTTGATGGTTTCCGCTTAGATGCGATTACTTTTTGCTATCACGATGAGCATCTGCGTGATAATCCAGCTAAACCCAAAGATCAACGCCAAGGTCGTGGCTTTAGTGAAGATAACCCTTATGCCTACCAATATCATTATTACAATAATACCCGTCCACAAACTGTCGGCTTTATTGAAGAGCTGCGCGCACTTATTAATCAATACCCAGGCGCCGTGACTTTAGGCGAAGTGTCAGCAGAAGATTCTTTAGCGACCATGGCTGAATATACCCAAGGCGATGATCGTTTGCATATGGCCTATAGTTTTGAGCTATTAACCAATGATTTTAGCGCGGCTTATATTCGCCAAACAGTTGAAGAACTGGAAGCCAGTATTGGTGACGGTTGGCCGTGCTGGGCCATAGGTAATCATGATGTGCAACGCGTTGCGACCCGCTGGGGCAAAGGTGAAACTAATCCCGCCATGGTTAAAATGCTCAATGCGATGTTGTTTTCGCTGCGAGGCAGCGTATGCAGTTATCAAGGTGAAGAATTAGGCTTAACGGAAGCGCCTATTGAGTTCAGTGAGCTGCAAGATCCATTTGGGATTACCTTCTGGCCAATGTTTAAAGGCCGTGATGGCTGCAGAACCCCAATACCGTGGTCGAAAGATCATCAACAAGCGGGTTTTTCTGACAGCAGTAAACCTTGGTTACCTATTCCTGCTGCACATAAAGCTATGGCTGCAGATGTTCAAGAAGCAGATACACAATCCAATCTACATGCTTATCGCCGCTTTTTAAAATGGCGTAAGCAATATCCTGCATTGGTGATGGGTGATATTAGCTTTATTGATGTGGATTCTAACCTTTTGGTATTTGTACGTACCTTTGAGACTCAAAAAATGCTGGTAGTATTTAACTTAGATAATAGTGCCAATACATTTGATGCCTCTGCATATGACATTGTTGCAGTTAAAGATGATCACGGTCTTGAGTCTGCATCTTTGCAAGCTGATGCTAAACTAACATTAAACGCATTTGGAAGTTTCTTCGCATTAATTAAATAATGTAACGATAAAACAGCAGCTTAATCGGTTGCTGTTTTTATATGTGTTGTAGGTTTTTAATAACAAGATTCAGTTGCCAGTAGACATGCTAGTAATTGGTGATAACAACGATAACAAGAGAGTTCATATTATGGCTTCAGCTATTCCAACGGGTTCAACAACAGTTAGCAGTACTGGCGACGGTAGTTACCGTTTCGCACTAGTATCGTTAACCTCACTATTTTTTATGTGGGGATTCATTACCTGTCTTAATGACATACTAATCCCTCATCTAAAGGCGGTATTTTCATTAAGTTACACTGAAGCCATGCTGATTCAGTTTTGTTTTTTTGGCGCTTATTTCTTAGTGTCATTACCTGCTGGCAGTCTGGTTAAAAAGATTGGTTATCAAAAAGGCATTGTGTCCGGTTTAGTTATTGCTAGTATCGGTTGTGCCTTATTTTACCCTGCTGCAGCATTGGAAACTTACGCGTTATTCTTAGGGGCATTGTTTGTTTTGGCTTCAGGTATCACCATTTTACAAGTAGCCGCTAATCCTTATGTAAATGCACTAGGCTCTGAAGAAACAGCCTCAAGTCGTTTAAACTTAACCCAAGCCTTTAATGCATTAGGCACCACTGTCGCCCCATATTTTGGCGCTGTGTTGATTCTTTCAGTCGCAACGGGTGCCGTCGGTGAGTTAAGCCATGCACAAGCTGAAGCTGACGTGGTAAAAATGCCATATCTATTTTTATCTGCCACGTTAGCAGTTTTAGCTGTGATTTTTTCACAATTAAAGTTGCCTATTATCCAATCTCATACCGCAGTTGAAACAGATGGTAAGGTTACTTACAAAGGTAAAACCAGCGCGTTGCAAAGCATTCACTTAGTATTGGGCGCGGTGGGCATTTTTGTTTATGTTGGCGCTGAAGTATCAATTGGCAGCTTTTTGGTTAACTTTTTAGGTGAAGAGCACATTGTAGGGCTGCAAGAAGCTGATGCAGCAAAATACATTACCTATTACTGGGGCGGGGCGATGATTGGTCGTTTTATTGGTTCAGCGCTTATGCAAAAAATACCTGCAGGCACCATGTTAGCCTTTAATGGTTTAATGGCTGCGACCTTAGTATTAGTTGCTATTAATACCAGTGGTGAAGTGGCCATGTGGGCAATTTTAGCGGTTGGCTTATTTAACTCCATTATGTTCCCAACTATTTTTAGTTTGGCTTTAAGAGACTTAGGCCCACATACTTCGCAAGGCAGTGGCTTTTTATGTTTAGCGATTGTTGGTGGAGCAATCATCCCATTATTACAAGGGGTAATGGCTGATACCATGGGCATACAACCGGCGTTTATTCTTCCTGTAGTGTGTTATGCATTTATCATATTTTACGGCGCGAAAGGCTCTAAAATGTAACCTTTAAGCTGACGCTTTATATCAGGCAGCCTAACGGCTGCCTTTTTGTTATTTCGCCGCCAATAAATAGGAATCAATACTTGCTTAAAAGGCGGTTAACTCCTATGATCCATGCGCTTTTTCTGTTTTATCTTATTTCTATAACTCGTTGAGATCCCCCAATGCTAACTTACCCGCTCTCAGGCAGTTCATCTGAACTGGTCATTAATGTGTTAACTATGGTGCTAACTGAAGGAAAACCTTTAGATCGCGCTTATTCACATAACTTTTCAGGTATGCAATATCCACCTGCGGAGCTAGCAAGAATTACTCTCGTTACTGGTGATATTTTGCGTCGTTTGAACCTTTACTGCTATTTGGTTGATATCAAAGCAGAAGATATTGAACGTACCGGTTCTAAATTATTAAACGGCTGGCATTTATTCCACGATCTTGATTTACCAAAGATGGAATATGCATTACAAGTTGATAGCGCACAGTTTGCCGAGCGTCTAGAGGTTGCAAAAGCACAACCGGCTTTGTGGGATGGCTGCCCAGAGTGGCTTGACGAGTTAGGTGCCGCCCAACTGGGTGAAAAATGGCCTGCAGAAAGATCGGCTTTAGCAACAGCGCCAAAACGCTATATTCGCGCTAACAGCTTAAAAGGCACCCGTGAAGAATTAAAGCAACGGTTAACTAAAGAGTTGGTCGCTACTGTAGAGGTTGAAGGCGTTGAAAGTGCGTTAGAGATACGTTCAGATTCTGCATTATTCAAAACTGAAGCCTTTAAACAAGGCTATTTTGAACAACAAGATGCCGGCTCGCAGCTCGTTGCTGCTGCAATTGATGCAAAACCAGGTATGCGAGTTGTTGATGCTTGCGCCGGCGCTGGTGGTAAAACTTTGCACATTGCCGCACAAATGCAAGGTAAAGGTCGTTTACTTGCTATGGATGTTGAGCAATGGAAACTTGATAACCTCAAAATTAGAGCAAGAAGAGCAGGCGCGCATAATGTTGAAACCCGCATTATCGCTAGCAGCAAAACCATTAAACGGATGAAGTTGACTGCTGACAGAGTCCTACTCGATGTACCTTGTTCAGGTTTAGGGGTGTTAAAACGTAACCCAGATTCTAAATGGCGTGACACGCCAGAAAGATTACCGGTATTAATTGAGCTACAAAAAGACATTTTGCAAAGCTATAGCCGAATGGTAAAAGTGGGCGGTATATTAGTCTACGCTACCTGTTCAATCATGCCTGATGAAAACAGAAATCAAGTTGATGCCTTTTTAGCTGCAAACCCACATTTTACATTATTAGATGATGAATTAATCTTGGTTGCTGAGCATGGTTTTGATGGTTTTTATTTAGCAAGAATGGAACGCATAAGCGAAGTGTAAATTTATTGTTTTAAAATAAAATCATACCGAATAAAAACAGTGCAGTTAGATAACTTCACTGTTTTTTATGCCTGCGATATATAGCCAATAAATGTAGCATTGCTTTAGTGATAAATGTTAGTGACTAGTCGAAGAGATTCATAATAAACAGATAGTTACTCGCTTAGTGTTGCAATTAACCTTAAGAGTGAATAATCTGCATTAACGGTAAGTAATAAAGCCAGATGGTTTATTCTCAAAAGGAATTTTATGGATAGCGGGCAAACTTTTGCATCACAATCAGCAAACTATGATGTGTTAACAACATGTGCTTCTAATAATGACCGTTATAGCCAAATTCTTACCATGCTCTTAGCGGGTTCCCCATTACGAGAAATTCTCCATTCATTAGTCTTATCAATCGAAGCGCAAAAGATTGGCACCAGAGCGTCAGTGCTATTAATGAGCAATGACAAGAAAAGGTTGTTAACCGGAGCGGCCCCCAGTTTACCGGAACAATATAACCAAGCTATTAATGGCATTGAAATTGGGCCGATAGTCGGTTCATGCGGCGCTGCAGCAGCCACCGGCGAAAGAGTTATTGTTGAAGATATCGCCACTCACCCGAATTGGGCACCTTATAAAGAATTGCCGTTAAAGGCAGGGCTAAAAGCTTGCTGGTCAGAACCCATTATCGACTCTACTGGCAACGTATTGGGCACTTTTGCCATGTATTACGATACCCAAAAGTCACCATCAGCATTGGATCTAGAACTGATTCAAGAAGCCGCTCGATTGGCAAGTCTTGCCATTGAACGAAGCCAAGGACTACACCTACAAACACTCACCAGTAAAATATTCAGTAAACTGCCTATGGGCTTATTGATCGTTAACGAAAACAATACCATTTTGTTTATTAACCCTGAGTTTAAAAGTATCTGTGGCGATATTACTGTTGACTCAGAGAGCTTTGAACCAAAGCGCTTTTTCGAACATTCTCAGCAAGAAAATATCACGTCTTTAATGAAAAACCTTGCTATCGGTAGAACTTGGCAAGGTGAGTTAACAGGCCGCAAACGTAATGGCAAGACCTTTGATGCTGAAGTAACGGTAACCTCATTTAGGGATTACCATGGTGAACAAAATTGTTTTTCTTGGTTAATTGCTGATATCAGTGAACACAAAGATGCCAGCAAGCTTATCCATTTTCAGGCTAATAATGATGCATTAACCCGCTTGGCCAATCGTCGTTATTTTGTTGAGAAAATCTATGATTATGTTTGGCAGCAAGAGCGCAGCAAGCAAACTGGGGTAGGTTGCTCAATCATATTGATGGATATTGATAATTTTAAACTGATAAATGACAGCTTAGGTCATGAGTGTGGTGATCGATTATTAATTGAGGTAACCAAAAGATTAGCCCCGCTGTTTCCTGATATGTGCACTTTTGCCCGAATAGCAGGTGATGAATTTGGCGTGTTCATACAAGGTAAAGTGTCTGCAGACGAACTCATTGAACTTGCCAAACAAATCAATCAAGTTGTAAGCGCTGTTTTTTGGCTTGATCGTAAAGCTATCCAAACTTCTATGAGTATTGGTATCTCACGTTATCCTGAAGATTCTACTGAGGTTGATGCTTTAATTAATTGCGCCAGCCAAGCAATGCATAATGCTAAGCTTAAAGGCCGAAATGGTTATCAATTTTTTGATCAAAGCATGCAGAAAAATGCAGAAAGAACCGCTTTTTTAAACATGGAATTAAACAAAGCCTTAAGTCATGATGCTTTTGAACTGTATTTTCAGCCCATTTTGTCGGCTAAATCGACGCATGTTGATAGCGCTGAAGTGTTACTCCGTTGGCCGCTTAATGGTGAGTTCATTTCGCCAGAAGAATTTATACCTATTGCTGAACAATCAGGGCTGATTGTCCCAATCGGTAAATGGATTAGGCGACAAGCGCTAGATTTAATTTATGACTATTGGCAACAAGGACGTGCGATTAGTTTGTCAGTAAATGTCTCTACTAGTGAATTTATCACTGCAGAGTTACAACAACAATTCATTAGCTTTTTTGAAGAGTATCTGCTGGAAAAATCCATAGCAAACTTTCCATTTCATTTATTAACCATAGAAATAACTGAGTCAGTAATGATGGAGCAGCATGAGAAGGTTGAACAGCTGCTGAGTCGATTAAGAAATTGGGGCATCAAAATTTCAGTGGATGATTTTGGTACCGGCTATTCTTCTCTATCCTATTTAGCTAACTTTCCGGTAGATCAAATCAAAATCGATAAAAGTTTTATTCAAAAAATTGAGCAGGGTCCTAGACATAAGGCGCTAGTGGAAGCAATTACGACCATGAGCCATGCACTTGATTTATCAGTCACTGCAGAAGGTGTTGAAACCCAAGCACAGCTGGATTTTGTTAAGCAAAACAATGTTGATGCTATTCAAGGCTACTATTTCTATAAGCCTTTGCCTAAACAGGCGCTCATCGAATTACTCGCACAATAAATTCAGCAATAGTAATACAGTAAAACTACTTTCCTTGTATTGTGACAAGTAGTTTTCTGCTGCCGCCATGATTGCGATGTTCACCTAAATACAGCCCTTGCCACATTCCTAATGCTAATTGACCATGGGTGATGGGTAGGGTTAATTCACAGCCCAGTAAACTTGATTTTAAATGGGCTGGCATATCGTCACTGCCTTCATAAGTGTGGATGTAATATGGTTCATTCTCTGGCGCCACATTATTAAAGTATGCTTCAAAGTCTTGCCGAACAGTTGGATCTGCATTTTCGTTTACAGTAATGGAAGCTGAGGTGTGTTGCAGCAATATGTGCACTAAGCCAATATCAAACCTTGCTAATTCGGGTAATTGAGTTAATACCTCTTCAGTAATTAAATGAAAGCCACGAGCTTTTGGCTTTAATGATATTTGTTTTTGGTACCACATATAAGTCTGCTTTTAATCGCTATTTTGATGATGAATTGTAGTGAATTTCAGCGATTTGACCAACAGTAGAAAGCACTAATTTTAAACATTGTAGTAGGATAATGAACTGTAAGCATAAAGTATGACTAAAATGACTCATATTAGCCATTGTAATTACTGTAACCCTTGCTGAGTGTTGGCTTGAGGTGCTCACTGGTTTTAATTAATAAACGCTAACTAAAATTGCGCATTTTATTAAGTTAGCAAAGTGCTTGCTCAGTGGTGCTGATAAAGTGAACGATTCTGGATGGATATTGCTTGTAAACAGCTTAAGATACAAATTGTTGCATAATTGTTTAATCCATAAAAAAAGCTGCTCATTGAGCAGCTTTTTAGTACTTAAACCATCAGATATTGATTAGTTTAGCAGGCTTGTTGGCTCGGTAAACTCAAGTGCTAATGCTTCAGCAACTTCTTTACAAACAAGCTTTCCGTGGATGACATTTAAGCCATTTAGTAGGTGCTTATCTTGAAGCAATGCAGACTTATAACCTAAGTTTGCAAGCTTAATAATGTAGGGAAGCGTGGCATTATTAAGGGCAAATGTAGAGGTGCGAGCCACAGCGCCAGGCATGTTTGCAACACAATAATGAACCACATCATCAACAATATAAGTTGGCTCTTGGTGAGTCGTTGCATGAGAGGTTTCAACACAACCGCCTTGGTCAATGGCGACATCGACAATGGCACTGCCAGGCTTCATACGGGTAATCATATCGCGGGTCACAAGTTTTGGCGCAGCAGCGCCAGGAACCAGTACACCACCAATGACTAAGTCTGCTTCTAATACGTGGCGTTCAATGGCATCAGCAGTAGAGTAAATGGCTTTAACTGCAGAACCAAATTGTACATTTAAACGACGTAGAGCATCGATGCTACGATCAAGCACAACCACGTCAGCGCCCATGCCTACAGCCATTTGTGCAGCATTAGTACCGACCATGCCGCCGCCAATAATAACTACTTTGGCTGGTTCAACACCTGGAACACCGCCCAGTAACATACCGCGGCCGCCTAGTGATTTTTCAAGTGCACGCGCGCCTGCTTGAATCGACATACGCCCAGCAACTTCTGACATTGGCGCTAATAAAGGAAGGCCACCACGGTCATCTGTTACGGTTTCATAGGCGATACAAACAGCCTTACTTTTTATCAAATCTTCAGTCTGTGGTAAGTCTGGTGCAAGGTGTAAATAAGTGAATAGAATTTGGTCTTCACGCAGCATGGCGCGCTCAATAGCTTGTGGCTCTTTAACCTTCACTATCATATCTGATTGAGCAAACACTTCAGCTGCGGTTGCTAAGATTTCTGCACCGGCATCAATATAATCTTGGTTAGTAAATCCAATGCCAATACCTGCATCTGATTGAACAAATACATCATGACCTTTAATTGTTAATTCACGAACGCTTGAAGGAACCATACCAACACGGTATTCATGGTTTTTGATTTCAGTAGGGATACCAATAATCATTTTGAGCCTCTAATTGATTTTTACTCGTTTTTACGAGCCAGTAGTTATTATATTCGATGACCTGAACGTGCTTATTTCAGGGAAGTCTAGTATAGTGCCCCTGACGCAGTTTATGCTGCTAAACTTTACACATTAAAAGATGAATATGTTGTTTTTGTGCTAAAGCAAGGTTAATAATATGGCAAATAATAAGAAAAATTCTGTGAAAGATTTAGATCGGATTGACCGTAATATCCTCAACGAACTTCAGATTGATGGTCGCATATCAAATGTGGAGTTATCTAAGCGTGTTGGCCTGAGTCCAACACCATGTTTAGAACGAGTTAAACGTCTTGAGAAACAAGGATACATTAATGGCTACACTGCATTAGTTAATCCTCATTACTTAGGTGCATCGTTACTTGTATTTGTGGAAATCACCTTAACTCGAGATACCCCTGATATTTTTGAACGCTTTAACAAAGCCGTTCAGTTGTTAGATGATATTCAAGAATGTCATTTGGTTTCTGGCGATTTTGATTACCTACTAAAAACCCGCGTATCAGATATGTCAGCTTATCGTCGTTTGTTAGGTGAGACATTACTTAAGTTACCATCAGTTTCTGATACTCGTACTTACGTGGTTATGGAAGAAGTTAAGCAAACTAATAAAGTTGCCTTAAATTTATTAGCTGATACTTACTAAATTTAATAACCAATAAAAATAAAGGGCATTGCCCTTTATTTTTTTTGCCAAAAATTTACAGCAAGCTTAATCTTAGGCTTAAAAGTAACCAACTTAAGCCAGATTAAAATTATTTATCTTCTACAGTCATCTATCTGAAAACATTAGGTTGAGCTTGGCATCCGCGCGTTGCATAATCACTGCATACACATTGATATTCTGTTATTGTTATCATTCTTTTTAAATCTTATTTGGGTGTTTTCGTTTGTCTCAGGGAAATAGTCTTCAAACACTTAGTGGCCTTCAGCGTCTTTTGGAAGGTGGGTTGATCATTTGTTGCATGACTGCAACTTATATTCTTATTGCACTTAGCAGCTTCGATCCTAATGATCCCGGCTGGAGCCAGTCGCATTTCCAAGGTGAAATCAGTAATCTAACTGGCGCAGTTGGCGCATGGACAGCAGATGTTCTATTTTATTTTTTCGGCTTCATAGCCTATCTCATACCAATAATTATTGCTGCTTCTGGCTGGTTCATTTTTAATCGTACTCACAAGCTGTTTGAAATCGACTATTTTTCTGTCGGTTTAAGGATTATCGGTTTTTTACTGGTGGTATTTGCATTGGCAGCGTTAGCGAGTATGAATGCCGATGACATGTATGTATTTTCTGCTGGCGGAGTGGCAGGGGATGTGATCAGCCAAGCAATGATGCCTTACTTTAATAACCTTGGAACAACTTTATTACTGCTATGTTTTATCGGCGCAGGCTTTACTTTAACTACCGGTATAAGCTGGCTAACCGTTATTGAAAGTACAGGTCTAGCCACTATTTGGTGTGTTAAAAAGATCATTAGTATCCCAAGTTATTTATCAGCTAGTAACGAAACCGAAGATACCCGCGGCTTTATGTCTGTCGTTGATAAATTTAAACAGGACCGTGGTGACGATGCTGGCAACGTAAAGCATGACAAAGCTGAGCTTGATGCTGCAGCAATTGATCTCACTAGTATGCCGCATAATGAGGCTGAAGTTACTGCAGCAATAGAAACTGATGAATTAGAAGAAAAACCCTCTCTTTTCAGCCGTATTAAATCGAAAGTGAAACCCAGTCGCGACAAAGAAGAAACTAATTTGGCAGGTGACTTAGAGCAAGATGTAGAGCCAAGCTTTGGCGCTGAAATAGACCATGAGGCTAAATTAACGTCACATAATGGTAGACTTGAACCCAAATTAAACGCCAGCAATGATCACCAAGACGATGATAATTTAACCCCAGCTTGGATCGCATCAGGGGATGCCCCCGCAGCTGATTTCACACAAGCGAATCATCATTTAAGTGAACAGTCTGAGGCTCATGTTAGTCATAGCGACTCGTTAGGTGAAGCATTCAGTCAAGCTAATAGCACAGGTGCAACAGCGACCTCGCAGCCAAACCCTGCCACTACAAAAGCTGTTGAGCAAGCGCGTATTGTTGAAGGAATTGTGGTGTTGCCAGGCCAAGAACCCCAAATAGTTTATGGCCAAACTAAAGTTGAAATGCCGCCACTGCCAAGTATCACCTTATTAGATGTACCTGATAGAAAAGAAAACCCAATTACCAAAGAAGAACTAGATATTGTCGCGAGGTTGGTTGAAACTAAGCTGGCTGACTTTAATATTGTCGCTAATGTTGTTGGGGTATTCCCAGGCCCTGTGGTGACTCGATTTGAACTTGAATTAGCCCCTGGTGTCAAAGCCTCAAAAATCACTAATTTGTCGAAAGATTTAGCCCGTTCATTGTTAGCAGAAAGTGTCCGCGTTGTTGAGGTTATTCCAGGTAAAGCCTTTGTGGGTCTTGAATTGCCTAATAAATTCCGTGAAACGGTATTTATGCGCGATGTTTTAGACTCTAAAACCTTTGAAGAAAGTAAATCTGATTTATCCATGGTGCTGGGACAAGATATTGCTGGCGATCCCGTGGTGGTTGATTTAGGTAAAATGCCGCATTTATTAGTTGCCGGTACTACAGGTTCGGGTAAGTCAGTTGGCGTCAACGTGATGATCACCAGTATCTTGTATAAGTCTGGTCCTGATGATGTGCGCTTTATCATGATTGATCCGAAAATGTTGGAGCTTTCCGTATATGGCGGTATTCCACATTTGTTATGTGAAGTCGTCACCGATATGAAAGAAGCGGCTAATGCACTACGTTGGTGTGTTGGTGAAATGGAGCGACGTTACAAGTTAATGTCAGCGCTTGGCGTACGTAATTTAAAAGGTTATAACGCTAAAATTAAATCAGCCATAGAAGCAGGTGAACCGATAGTTGACCCATTATGGAAGTCATCTGAAAGTATGGATGAACAGGCCCCTGAGTTAGAAAAATTACCCTCTATTGTGGTAGTGGTCGATGAATTTGCTGACATGATTATGATTGTCGGTAAAAAGGTTGAAGAGCTGATTGCCCGTATTGCGCAAAAGGCCCGTGCAGCGGGTATACACTTAATCTTAGCCACCCAAAGACCTTCAGTGGATGTCATTACTGGTTTGATTAAAGCAAACGTGCCAACACGTATCGCTTTTCAAGTGTCATCAAGAATTGACTCTAGAACCATTTTAGATCAGCAAGGCGCAGAAACACTACTCGGTATGGGTGATATGCTGTACTTGCCACCAGGTACCAGCGTACCTATTCGTGTCCATGGTGCTTTCATTGACGATCATGAAGTCCATAAAGTCGTTGCAGACTGGCATGCTCGTGGTAAGCCACGTTATATTGAAGAAATCCTTAATGGCGTCAGTGAAGGTGAGCAAGTATTGCTGCCTGGTGAAGCTGCAGAATCTGATGATGATACTGATCAGTTATATGATGAAGCGGTTGCGTTTGTCACTGAAACCCGCAGAGGTTCAATTTCAAGTGTGCAGCGTAAGTTTAAAATTGGTTATAACCGCGCGGCGCGGATTATCGAAATGATGGAAACCCAGGGGATTGTCAGTACACAAGGTCATAATGGTAATCGTGAGGTTTTAGCTCCTCCGCCACCGAGAAACTAACCTCGGACCGAACATAACAATCACTGCGCTTATAGCCAGTTTGGCCAAATAAACCGTTATAATGAAGCCATTAATAATCAACCTTATAAAGAAAAAGCCTTAGTGACAAAAAGCATAGCCACTAGCCTTAAAAGTTTATCGCTAAGAATTAGCAATACAGTATTAGGAATTTATATGAACAAGCGTTTTGCTGTTGTTACAGCCTTAGCATTATTATTGTCAGGCAACGCGTTAGCTGATGAATCAGCGCAATTGCGTGATCGCTTAGCCAAAGCCGACTCATTAAAAGCTGATTTTACCCAGCAAGTTACCGATATAAACAATAAAGTCATTCAGTCAGGTAAAGGGGTATTTGCCCTTGCTTATCCAAACAAATTTTACTGGCATTTAACTGAGCCTGATGAGTCGCTCATTGTGGCTGACGGTAAAGATTTATGGATTTATAACCCTTTTGCTGAAGAAGTTTCAGTCATGGATTTTGCCGATGCTATTGACGCATCTCCAATGGCTTTGTTAGTTCATCGCGATGAAACAACTTGGTCTCAGTATCGTGTTGAGCAAATTCAGCCAGAGTCAGCTAAAGCCTGTTATTCCATTAAGCCCAAAGCGGATGATTCAAGTGTGGTGACTGTCACTGTGTGTTTCAATGAGGCAGAGCTTACTGATTTTAATTTGTTAGATGAGCAAGGCAATTACAGTCAGTTCACGTTAACAAATCAAACCAAGGTTGCGGCAGACGAAAACGGCTTATTTGAATTTACCGTACCGGCAAACGTTGATATTGACGATCAACGTTCAAGCCTAGCTCAGTAGGTTATAGTGTCTACTTTAGGTTTCGATTTTGCCCCAGACTTTCGTCCTTTAGCCGCAAGAATGCGCCCAAGGGAGATAAGTGAGTATGTAGGGCAGCAGCATTTACTCGGTAAAGGGCAACCACTGCGCCAAGCACTTGAGGCCAATCGAGCTCACTCTATGTTGTTATGGGGCCCTCCTGGCACAGGTAAAACCACCTTAGCTGAATTGGTGGCGCATTATGCCAATGCCCATGTAGAGCGCATTTCGGCGGTTACCTCAGGGGTTAAAGAAATTCGCGCCGCCATTGAGCAAGCTAAAGCGGTAGCTCAAAGCCGTGGTCAGCGTACATTATTGTTTGTGGACGAAGTCCATAGATTTAATAAAAGCCAACAAGATGCGTTTTTACCTTTTATCGAAGACGGTACTGTTATTTTTGTTGGCGCGACCACTGAAAACCCATCTTTTGAGCTAAATAACGCCTTATTGTCTCGTGCCAGAGTTTATTTAATCAATCGCTTAGATAGTGATGATATTGCCGCGATTATCAATCAAGCATTAATGGATACTGAGCGTGGTTTCGGTAAACGTGGTTTTACTATTCCTGAAACAGTAATGCAGCAGTTAGCTTCAATTAGTGATGGTGATGCGCGCAAAGCATTAAATTTACTCGAGTTAATGAGTGACTTGGTTGCTGATAACGGTGAATTTACTCAAGAGATGCTGACGCAAGTCGCTGGGCATCAAATGGCCGCTTATGATAAAAATGGCGATCAATTTTATGATTTGATTTCTGCGGTGCATAAGTCAGTGAGAGGCTCAGCTCCTGATGCTGCTTTGTATTGGTATTGTCGAATACTTGAAGGCGGCGGTGATCCTCTCTATGTTGCACGTAGATTATTAGCTATTGCCTCTGAAGATGTAGGAAACGCCGATCCTACTGCAATGAATATTGCGCTTAATGCTTGGGATTGTTATCACCGCGTTGGGCCTGCTGAAGGTGAGCGTGCTATCGCCCAAGCGATTGTATACTTGGCCAGTGCGCCAAAAAGTAATGCGGTTTACACCGCCTTTAAAGCAGCAAGAATGCTTGCAAGCGAAACAGGGCATGAATCAGTGCCAGATCACTTACGTAACGCACCGACTCAATTGATGAAAAATATGGGTTTAGGGGCAGGGTATCGCTATGCTCATGATGAACCAGGTGCCTACGCAAATGGGGAGAATTACTTCCCTGAGTCAATAAAAGATAGCCAATTGTATTATCCAACTGAGCGCGGCTTTGAAAAAAGAATCAAAGACAAACTTGCCCATTTAGCAGAACTAGACCGAACCAGTGAGGTAAAGCGCTATGATTAGCATGAGCAATATCATGTTTGTGGCCCTTGGTGGTTCAATTGGGGCTGTTTTTCGTTATCTAATCTCAATTTTCATGCTTCAGCTATTTGGAAGCAGTTTCCCTTTTGGTACACTGTTGGTAAATGTATTGGGATCATTTTTGATGGGTGTGGTTTATGCCATTGGTCAAGCCAGCCAGTTAAGTCCTGAATTAAAAGCCATGATAGGTGTTGGATTGTTAGGCGCCTTAACGACTTTTTCTACTTTTTCCAATGAAACATTATTGCTAATGCAAGAAGGTCTTTTTGCAAAAGCTATTCTCAACGTGTTGTTGAACGTTGTACTGTGTATTTTCATGGTATATGTCGGTCAGCAGCTAGTTTTTTCTCGCATTTAACTATTAAGAATATAAAACATGTTAGATCCAAAATTTTTGCGTAACGAACTTGAAGTCACCGCTGAGCTGTTAGCTAAGCGTGGGTTTATCCTTGATATTAGCCGCCTTACCGCTTTAGAAGAAAAGCGTAAGTCGCTACAAGTGGCCACAGAAGAATTGCAAGCATCCCGAAATGCAATTTCTAAGTCCATTGGTCAAGCAAAGGGTCGTGGTGAAGATGTCAGTGAAATCATGGCTAAAGTAGGGGACTTAGGTGCTCAACTGGATGCGAAAAAATCTGAACTAGCTGAATTGTTAGCTGAGTTAAATGCTATTGCTATGAGCATGCCTAACTTACCAGATGACGCAGTACCAGCCGGTGCTGACGAAAATGATAACGTTGAAGTCCGCACTTGGGGCGAGCCAACTAAGTTTGATTTTGAAGTTAAAGATCATTTAGATCTTGGCGAAAACTTAGATGGATTGGATTTTAAGAGTGCAGTAAAAATTACAGGCTCTCGCTTCATTGTAATGAAAGGCCAAATCGCACGCCTAAACCGCGCTGTGGGTCAGTACATGTTAGATCTACATACTGAAAATCACGGTTATTCAGAAATGTATGTGCCATTACTGGTTAACGAAGAAAGCTTATTAGGCACAGGTCAGCTACCTAAGTTTGGTGAAGATTTGTTCCACACTAAACCGGCCACTGAAGAAGGCCAAGGCTTAAGCTTGATTCCAACTGCTGAAGTACCTTTGACCAATGTAGTACGTGACACTATCGTTGAAGAAGCTGATTTACCACTTAAAATGACGGCATTAACGTCTTGTTTCCGAAGTGAAGCGGGCTCTTACGGCCGTGATACTCGTGGTCTAATTCGTCAGCATCAGTTTGATAAAGTTGAACTTGTTCAAATTGTTAAACCTGAAGATTCAATGAATGCGTTAGAAGAGCTAACAGGTCATGCTGAGAAAGTACTAGAAGGGCTAGGCCTTCCATATCGTACTGTGATTTTATGTACTGGCGACATGGGTTTTGGCGCTTCGAAAACTTACGATATTGAAGTGTGGTTACCTGCGCAAAACACCTACCGCGAAATCTCTTCTTGTTCAAACATGAAAGATTTCCAAGCACGTCGTATGCAAGCACGCTACCGTGGTGTTAATGACAAGAAACCAACTTTGGTTCATACCTTAAACGGTTCAGGCCTTGCTGTTGGTCGTACAGTAGTTGCTATCCTTGAAAACTACCAAAATGCAGATGGCTCTATTACCGTGCCTGACGTATTACGTCCGTATATGCGCGGCCTAGAAAAAATAGGCTAAGTCTTCGCTAGCGTTAAGGCGTTATCTGAGCCTAAAAAAAACCAAACATCATGTTTGGTTTTTTTGTGCCGTAAATTTAGCAGGTCTGGTTACATGATAGTTAAAGGCACTTAGCAGGTTTTGGTAAGCCTGCGATTTTAGTCGCCTGTTTAGCTGGGCCCACAGGAAAGAGGGTATAAAGGTATTTTGAATTACCTTTATCAGGCCCTAACGTCTGACCTATGGCTTTCACTAGCACGCGGATAGCAGGGCTTGTCTTGTATTCAAGATAAAAGTTACGCACAAAATTAACCACTTCCCAATGTTGCTCGGTTAATACGATATCTTCACCTGCAGCCAAAATAATTGCCATATCAGGTTGCCAATCAGCAACGTTTTTTAAATAACCTTGAGCATCAACTTCTATTTGTTGTCCATTAAATTCAATTGAATTTACCAAGTAATCACCTTCGTGTGTTTCAATGTAGCCAGTACAAACTGGTCATAATCAATAATTGAGATATTAGCGCTGCTAGGTAAAAGTGCTGTTAAGCCTCGAGCTTGTATATCTTCAGATAATATATAAATCTGTATATCTAGCAATTTTTGCTGCCAATGGCTTTGTAATAAGCAATTAATCGCATCGTCAGCAAGGATGATACTGTCTTCACTAGCGATATAACGTAAGCAGCAATTTAGCGCGTTGTCAGTGGTGGCTGAGGTTTGAATGTGATGTAAAATCATTAGTAAACCACCACTTCATCACTTTGCGCTAATAATTGCTTAATGGCATTGCTATCAGCTAATTGCGCCTCAAAATTAAACTTGTCTTCAGTGATGCCAAATTGTTTTGCTGACTGCTCACACACTAAAACGGTTTCAATATCATAAATATTAAGAGCTTTAAACGTCGATAGGTAATCTTTACTGCCGACTAATTCTGGCTGCTGATTTGCTAGCAGGTGCAGCACAGCTTCATCAGTAAAAACCACGCTAACTTGTTGCTCAAAACTGGCACTGAGTAACGCAAAGTCTAAGCCTTCACGGCTGGAACTATTGCCCAACGGGCTTTGTCTGAAAATAACGCAAATTTGCTTCATGTGGTTACCTTGCCAAGTGATTTAAAATCAGCATTAAAAGCACACTAATCGATCTGATGTTTCAATACCTGTGACCAGCTCACCTAAACCACCCATTTCAAATGGGGCGCTAGAATTGAACTGTGATTTAGTGTTTTCGATGGCATCTTGCTGTGACAACACACCGCGGCGCAGCGCTGCTGACACACAATTTATCAACTGAATATTGTGTTCAGTTGCCAAGTTTTTCCATGCTTGGTGCAAGTCATATTCATCAGAGGCAGGACAGATTAATTGGCTACTATTAGTCACGCCGTCTTGATAAAAGAAAATACGCGTAACTTGATGGCCTAATGACAATACACTTGTCGTAAAGCGCAGCGCTCTAAAGCTCGCTGTTGAGCCATAAACCGTGCCATTAACTTGGATAATAAATTTATTCATAACAATAAAAAATGGCTCCTGTAAGGGAGCCATTTTAGCGTAGTAAGCCGATTAATCACAAGGTCAGAACCAAATGAATAATCAAGTAACTTAACGCCTAGTCATCATTACCCATGCCCATCAAGTGTAATAGCGCCATGAATAGGTTGATGAAGTTTAAGAACAACGAAATCGTTGCACGGATATAGTTAGTTTCGCCACCATTTACAATACGGCTTGTATCATAAAGGATTAAGCCTACCATCAACATTGCTACAGCAGCTTGAATAGCCATAAATGCAACACTGTTACCAACAAACATGTTGATCAGTGATGCGCCGATAACCACAATCAGACCAGCAAAAAGGAAGCCGCCCATGAAGTTGAAATCTTTCTTAGTGCTAATTGCATAAGCTGATAAAGAAATGAAGATAACTGAGGTTAAGCCAAACGCTTGCATAATAAGTTCAGGGCCGTTAGCTAAACCTGCGTAGTGGTTTAAAATGTATCCTAATGATGCACCTTGCATACCCGTAAAGGCAAAAATCCATGCAAGCCCTGAAGCATTGTCTGCTTTTTTCAGGGTCACCATCATCACCACGATACTACCAAGTGATAGTCCGATTGACATGAAAGGGCCAATGTTCATCATCATTGCTACACCAGCCATTACAGCGGCAAAGGCAAGCGTCATCGACAATAGCATGTAGGTATTTTTGATCAGTTTATTGGTTTCCATCGTTGTAGCTTGATGGCCCGATAAAGTTTGTTGATTCATAACAGTCTCCATAGACTCGAAAAAAACTGTAATGACGCAATAAGAGTCACTACAAAAGATATTTATTAAATTATTTAGATTTATAATACCTTAGCTTTAACACAGCTTAAAGGTATATAAGTGTCACTGTCATGTTAACTATTATTTAATGACACATGTTCATATAAAAAATTGTCCTAAACAACATTTTTACTAAGAAAGCTGAACTGAACATTAAATTACCATTACAACTTGTTAATAATGTCATCAAGATGCTGGCTTTGTGGTTATGCGAGCCACTCTTGATGTAACTTATCGGTATCACCTAAGTATTCTAAAACCCACTCAAGTGCAGGTGACATCTTTTCTTGATTCCACGCTAAACAGCAAGGGCTTGCATTTCTTGGATGTTCTAAGGTTTTTTCAATTAATACCCCAGAGTCGATAAAGGGTTTTGCAAGGTTTCTAGGCATATAGCCGATACCTGAGCCATCACGGAAACAATTGAACGCTCTTATCCAGTCTGGTACCACTAATCGCCGCTGATTGGCCAGCAACCAAGTTGTGCGTTTGGGTATTTCCCTTGAAGTATCTTCTAAACAAATAGAGGGATAGATGCGTAATTCATCGTCTGTTAATGGGCGATCAATTTCTGCTAGAGGGTGGTTACGACTGACTAAAAACGACCATTGAATCTCGCGCATATCTTTATACTGATATACGCCGCCCACAGGAATAGCTGTGGTTGCACCTATGGCGATGTCACTGCGACCTGTTGCTAATGCTTCCCAGACCCCATTAAACACCTCAATACGGATGATGAGTTCAACATCGTCAAAGTGACGATAAAAGTCTGCAATTAGTACACTAATACGATCAGCGCGGACAATATTGTCTAAAGCGATAGACAGGGTAGGTTGCCAGCCATTAGCGACACGTTGAGTGCTACGCTTTAAGTCATTCATGTCACCCAATAGCTCTCTTGCGTGGGCGACAAAATGTTTACCGGGTTCCGTTAAGCTGACACTGCGATGATGCCTTTCAAACAAAATGACACCAAGTTCATCTTCGATTTGTTTTACGGCATAACTGACTGCTGAAGGAACTTTGTGTAATTGATTGGCTGCTGCCGTGAAACTACCTAAGCGAGCGACAATGTCGATCATTTCCAATGCTTGTTCTGAAAGCATATCTTGCTATCCTTTGCTGTGAAAATTTATGAATGCAGTCATCAAAACTAAACGTTTCACATTGCTTTTGCAAGTGATTAGACTGCACGCTGATTTTTAATTAAGCCACTTTCGGACACTTTTTTTATGAAAAAAGCATCATCTACCTCTGCCAATGTGCAGTACTTTATTTTATTAGGCTACTTAGCACTGTTAAGTATGCTGGGCTTTATTGCCACCGACATGTATTTACCTGCATTTCAAAACATAGCTGACTCATTTGATACCAGCTTAAACAACGTCGCTTTTTCATTAACGACTTTCTTAGCGGGTTTAGCTATCGGCCAATTACTTTATGGTCCATTAGTTGAAAAAGTAGGCAAACAAAAAGCCTTAATAATTGGTTTAGTTATCTTTGCAGCAGCCAGCGCCTTAATTGTCGCCAGTAACTCGATTATTATGCTTAATATCGCACGTTTTTTCCAAGCGTTAGGTGCCTGTAGTGCTGGTGTAATTTGGCAAGCTATTGTCGTTGAAAAATATGATGCTGAAAAAGCGCAAAAAGTGTTTTCAAACATCATGCCTTTAGTTGCGCTATCACCTGCTGTTGCACCTCTCATTGGTGCATCAATTGTTGATACATTTGGCTGGAGAGCAGTTTTCATTACTTTAGCAATACTTGCGGTTTTGCTTATCGTTATGACCAAGCTGTTAGTTGCACCAGAGAACAAACAAGCAGAACCAGAAGATAATATCAGCTATAAAACCATCTTAAAAAACACCCGGTTTTTAGGTAACGTGGTTATATTTGGTGCATTGTCTGCAGCATTCTTTAGTTATTTAACGGTATGGCCAAGTGTAATGATTAAATTTGGTTATGAAGCTAAAGCCATTGGCTTGAGCTTTATTCCACAAACCATCATGTTTATCGTAGGTGGTTACATGAGCAAAGTACTTGTTAAAAAATTCGGTACCACACAGGCGCTTAATTATTTATTGGGACTGTTTTTCTTCTGTGTTGCAACCATTGCAATAGCGACTTTGGTAATCCCAATGGAATCAATTTATCCGCTATTGGTAACCTTCTCATTACTTGCTGCAGCTAACGGTGCGACTTATCCTTTGGTCGTCAACAATGCCTTACAGCAGTTCAGTAAAAATGCCACCAAAGCTGCAGGTTTACAAAACTTCCTTCAGATTGGTATGGCGTTCGGCGCATCAAGTATTGTCGCGATGTTCGTACAATATAATGAAGTGACTATCGGTTTAGGTATCGTATTGAGTGCTGTTGTTGCTTACTTAGGCTATTTATTGTCAAAGCATGATAGTTGGGCTTCAGTAACAAATAACTTCATAAAGCCAGATCCTGCTAGCATCGCACTTCACGCTAATAAAAACAGCGCAGATTGATGCTAACTTAAGCAAACAGTAAAGAATCTTAAATTTATGCTTTACAGCAGCGAGTGAGATAGCTATTATCTC
>NZ_JBFRKH010000037.1:50064-50443 GCF_041469265.1 Shewanella sp. 10N.286.51.B2 | reverse complement strand
AGGTCTGGCCATCTTCAATCACCAAGTAATGAGCAATAACTAAAGCCTAGTAGGGTGTTTAACATTTAGCCAACTAGAATGGGTGGCCTTGTTAATTGCCTTGTTAATTCTAACTAGAATGGGTGGCCATATTAATTACAAACTCATTAAGCGCTTCACCTTTAACAAATTTATGGGTCAGCAATGTACCTTTAAAGCCTTTATGCCATTGGGTAAGCACATCTATATCAGACCATTCTTTGGCTTTATCCACATCGACTTTAAGCACCACATGTAAATGATTACTCATCACCGCATAAGCACAGATATCAATCGCAAAAATCGTCGCCAATTCAATAATACGTGAATCAATCCACTCACGGCGATGTTCAAAGTTTTC
>NZ_JBFRKH010000037.1:0-49276 GCF_041469265.1 Shewanella sp. 10N.286.51.B2 | reverse complement strand
TTTCTAGGTCTGGCCATCTTTAGTCACCAAGTAATGAGCAATAACTCAAGCCTAGTAAGGAGTACAATATTTAGCCACTTAGAATGGGTGGCCATGTTATGGTGAAGTGCCAAGCTTATTGGCTAAGCTCACCCCTTATGTACTGCAAGGTAAAATCAAACACCGCGCCCATGTACTTAATGGCTTAGAGTCATCAATCGACGGATTGAACTTATTCTTATCTGGTGCCAACAAAGGCAAATTGATGGTTAAGCTGTAATAGACTTCAACGCCATCACTGACAAGCGATAGGGTTAAAGCAACAAAAAGGTATTAATGCAGTGGCATTAATACCTTTTTATTATGTCATCTTCTCCATCTTTCGCTGTACAATTAATAGACAAAGATCATCGAAAAATATATTGGAATTAATTTATTCACATTTTACTAAATAGTATTACTGGTAGCATTGGCCATGCCATGAGCAGACCAATATTATTCGACCAAGCTGATTGAGTGCTTTCAACACCGGTTAATTGTTCACTTAAAATATCACCGATTGCGACTGAATTAATTAAACTATCAGGGCTTATGTAAAATTCATTGCCGTTAGCATCTGTAAAAATAACACCTAAACTTAATCCAAACGAAGGGTGGCTAATCTCAACTCGATCCATTGTCAGGGTAACATTTTCATCAAATAGCACTACCTCGAATGGGTCATTGGTATGTGATCGTTGTCGCCAATTTTCAATATTATCAGGCTTGATAAGATAAAACTGATTTGAATATGCTGCCCCCTGATAGCCCCAACCCGAAACTAACTCAACTTTTGCACCTAAATAAGGAAATATCAGTTTATTTGTGGGTTTGTCCCACATAAAAAATGCAAATACCATTGAAACAATAATAATCAGGGAGTACTTAAGTCGCTTGTGATAGTCCCTAATGATTATAAAGAATAAAACCATAAATGGCGTAGCCCAAAGAAAACCTGTGAAGCCTAGATTAACAGCCCCAGCAAAGATAAATAGCAGACTGACAGTTAAAAAAACAATATCTTTTGTTGGTTTAGATATAAATGCGATTAATAAATCGAGTCTCATAGAAGTCTTTAAACCTGAGCCCATTTAAGGGGTCTTATTTATAGTGGAAGTGAATACAATTAACAGACAAAGCAAAACGTTTAGCTCAAATAATCTCCACACAGAAAGAGATAAGCTCATCTAAGCCGACTTTAACTCGGATTGAGTAAACTCTTTAGACATAGCTTTTCTGATTGAGTCGTCCTCGATTCATTGTCACTTAAACCCCTGCTATTAAGCAGGGAAGTTATAACCAGCGCCTAACACTTTGTTTATATCTAATATAATCGTTTCCAAAAATAGAAGTTAACAATACTTCTTCTGGTTTTATTTGAAATTTATTCATATACCAAACAAATAAAATCAAAGTTATAAGGTTAATTGGATTGCTTAAATATAAACAGTAACCCAGTAACGCCATTAGCATGCCAACATACATTGGGTTTCGACTGTATCTATAGATACCAGAGTTAATGAGAGTCGTGACATTTTTAGTATTCACTGGATTAACTGTAGTTTTATGTTTCTTAAATGAAATAACACCAGCCAACGCAAAAACTACACCGAGAATAAAAAATGTTAGTAATATTTCAAGCTAGAATGGCAACTCAAAGACGACAAGTTTGATGTATAAGTTGATTAAGTACATTAATCCTGCAAAAACAACCGTAATAATCAATGGTGGTATTTATTGTTCGATACTCACAATACTGTCCTTGCATGCATAACGCCGCGCTCTATGGCAATTTGTGCTAATTAAAAGCCATCTATTCGATGGTGAAGTAACATCACTCTTTTCATTCAGATTGCGATTCAGTTAATAGCTTAGCATAGGATGATAATTAATCATGTGCCCATTTAATGAATTTTTCAATTTGATATATTTAGTAAAAAATCACAATAAGAGTTGTCATTACTACAAAATGTAAATCTTGCCATTCAAACACATCAATTGTTATCGTGGGCAGCGTTTCTAGAGCCTATCAATGCAAATTGTCGCACTCGTCGATACGCCATAAAACTAAAAAGACGAACCAGGCTGTGCTAAAAAAGCTAATTCTTCTATGGTTGATGTTCGACCAAGCAACTCATTTCGATGGGGGTAACGGCCAAAACGTTCAATAATTTTTAAGTGTTTTAATTCAAATTGATAATTAGATTCAAGCCCATTACTTTTAAATAGCGCTAACCCTTGTTGATGCACTTTTAACGACTCACTGTGCATATAGGGCATATACAAAAAAGTTCGCTCGATTGCGGTTAATTGTTGATCAAGCCCCTGTAAAATGGCCTCTTGGGATAAGGCTAATGCCATGGGATCAGCGCTAAATGCTCGAGCATCATCACGGTAAATATTGCGGGAGAACTGATCCAATATGATAATTTCAGCTAAGCGCCCTTGCAGATGCTGACGCCATAACCATAATTCCCCCGCTATGGCTTGAGTATGTAACTTACCAAAGCGTGTGCGAATTAATTCATCAAAGCTAACATCTTTTTTAAACCATTGGGCAGGCTCAATTTCAGTAAACCAAAAGTTAATAACCTGCTTTACCTCGTCCATTCAAACTCCTCGTGGTAAAAATAAATTTTTGGGGCGTATTCTAGGGTTTATTCTATGCTAGATTAAAATCAGGTTTAGCTTAGTCATAATAAAGCCGGCCTTACGCTAATAACTGGCTGATACCAAAATACAATGACTGCTATTTTGTTTGATAATTATGGAAAATATATGCCACAAAGCAATACGGATGTAGCTAAAAAAACCGCTAAAACTGACATTAACAATGAAGTTCAACCTAAAGTGACAGCGGCTTCGCCTGAGTCTATTAGGCAAGATCCTCTCATTGCAAAAATGCTTAAGCGTTCGCCGTCAGATATTGCCGATAGTTTCACTGATGCGCAGCTCAATGCGATTAAGCAAGCCTTGGGTCCATCGACTTGGGGTGGTCACTTTCTTGATAGCCGTGGCACCTTTAAGTTTCCTTTTATTAAATGGCGTTTTTATTACGTCTTATTATTAGGTAAAAACAAACGCGCCTATACTCGCCGCGAAAAACGAATATCGCTAGTGATGATGATTACCACTGTCACCGGTTTTATACTTTTCAGCATGTTATTTGGTTTGTTAGCTCTGTATTTATTAAAGTCTGCCTTAGGTATCGACTTGTTTCCTGATACCTCGTTAGGGATTTGGCATTACTTTAAAAGCTTGTTTAACTGATGTGTTTAGACTGAGTTTTTGAACCTTGTTCTAGTTGATGTTATCAATAGCGATTGTCATAGCCTATTCTCATAGCCAATTGTCAGTGCTTGTTGTAAGCGCCTAGTTACGCAATTGAAAATAAATTTTAACCAATAAAAAACGCGCTAGAGCGCATTTTTTATTTCTGCTTTTGAATGCAGTGATTCAACACCTAACACCTAGTCAATTCATCGCCCTGCTAATGCCGTTGCTGGCGCTATTTTGGTTGCTTTATAGGCCGGATAAATAGTCGCCAGTAAACTCATCACAAAGCCCATACCAACAACCACTAACACATCTTGTTGCTGTAGCTGTGACGGCAAGAAGTCGATAAAGTAAATATCAGATTCTAGTAATTTAATCCCAAAAAATTGCTCAACAGCATTGGCAAACGCACTCAGATTAAGTGCCAATGTCACGCCTATAGCAGCGCCAATAGTGCAACCTAAAGCACCATTGAGTGCACCTTGCATAATAAATATCGCCATCACTTGGGCACGCTTTAATCCCATTGTCATCAAAATAGCGATTTCGGCGCTTTTATCTCGCACTGCCATCACCAAAGTAGAAACAATATTAAAACAAGCCACGGCAATCACCAGTGCAAGTACCAAATACATCACCATTCTAACCAGCTGAATATCTTGATATAAATGCCCTTGTGAACGAGTCCAGTTATTTAAATGCAAATACTGATTTTGTGCATAACCCAAATCGCGAGTAATGCGCGGCGCACTGAAAACTTTATTAACCGTAATGCGCAGGCCTGTCACTGAGCCCACAGGCAGTTTCAGTACTTCAGCAAGATACGGCAAAGACACATAGGCTTGAGTTGATTCTATTTCTCCACCCAAGTCATACACACCAGCAACCACAAAGCGATGACTTTTCGCCGCAGTTAACTTATTGGTTTGCCCCATATCTGGGGTGTACATTGATAAGGTGTCACCGACCTTTAAACCAAGTTTGTCTAATAAGCTGCGACCAACGACAATGTTGTTGGAGTGAGTACTTAAAGAGGCCCACGCCTGTGCTGGCATAAATTCATCAATGGTTGAAACCTCTTTTTCAAGTGCTGGCTCAATACCATTAAGCTCTAGCCCTTGAAAGCCGCCCGGCTTTTGTACCAAGCCCTGCATTTTAATAAACGGCGCGGTAGCAACAATTTCTGGCATGCTTTTAGCCGTTTCTGCAATGCCTTGCCAGTCATGTAATGGCTCGTTAACGCTCAGCAGTTCACCATGTGCAACAACGCCTAATAACCTCTGCTCTAATTCAAGTTCAAAGCCATTCATGGCTGATAACACTAAAATTAACACTGCCACACCCAGCGCAATACCTGCGGTGGAGGCAAATGAAATAAAGCCAATAAAGCCGTTAGATTGTCTTGCGCGATAAAAACGCCAACCGATAACTAGTGGCAGTAATGACTTCATTATTTCTCTTCCGCTACTTGCTGTAAAACGCCGTCTTTCATGGTTAATTGACGATCCATTTTCGCTGCTAATTTATAATCATGGGTTACCACTACAAAGGCTGTGCCCAGTTGCTGAGCAAGCTCACGAATCAGTTCGTACACACTATCGCCGCTGCTGGCATCTAAGTTACCGGTTGGCTCATCGGCCAATACTAACTTGGGTTTATTAATCAGCGCCCGTGCAATGGCGACACGTTGGCGCTCGCCGCCTGAAAGCTGCGCAGGAATATGCTCTAAACGATGCCCTAGTCCAACTCTCTCTAATAAGGCTGTAGCTTCAGCTAACGATTGCTTTTTATCTCGACCTTGAATAAACGCTGGCATGGCGACATTTTCAAGCGCAGAAAACTCAGGTAATAGGTGATGGAATTGATAAATAAAGCCTAAGTCTTTATTTCTGACTTCAGCTTGTCTAGCTGCGCTTAGCTGATAAAGGTCTTCACCATCTAGCTTCACGGTGCCAGATGTTGGGATATCTAAGGTGCCCATAATATGCAGTAAGGTACTTTTACCTGAGCCAGAGGTGCCGACAATGGCCAATTGCTCACCTTGATAAACCGTTAAATCAACGCTCGAAAGCACCTTGGTGGTGGTTTCACCGTCATGAAATTGCTTAGTGACCTTGTTAACTTCTAATACTACTGGTTGTTTATTCATTATTCATATCTCAAGGCTGTTGCAGGTTGCACTCGCGCAGCCGTTAATGCGGGATAAATGGTGGCAAGTAATGTCATGATAAGAGTGCCTACAACAATGACCATAATTTGTTGACTTGCTATGATCACCGGTAAATTTTGCCCTACTCCAAGTACTGATATACCCAAGACATTAAGCATACTATTTAAATTTAAAGTAATTGTGACCCCAGCTAAGGTGCCTAATGCCAAACCAATAATGGCATTCAGTGAGCCCTGAACAATAAAGATGTTCATCACCGATTGCGTCGTTAAGCCTTGGGTTTTTAGCACTGCTACATCGGTGGTTTTATCTATTACCATCATCACTAATGCCGACACAATATTAAACGCCGCCACGGCAACGATTAAACTGAGCATCAATGACATCATGTTTTTTTCCATTTTTACCGCAGCAAATAAATGGCCAAAATCATCGCGCCAATCGCGGGTTTCAATAGCTATGCCTTGCTGAGCTAATTTATCTGTCAATGTAACGCCCATTTCAGGGGCGATGAAGGGATCGGTTAAGTAAACCCGTAATTCATTAATTTCACTGGGGCTTACACGCATTAACCGTCTTGCATCTTGATAATGCACATAGGCTAATACTCCATCCACTTGCGAGCCCATTTCAAATAAACCTGCCACGGTAAATTTACGCTGGCTTGGCACGGGGCCTAATGGTGAGTACACCACCCCATCGCCACTTAAAATGCGGATTTTGTCACCAACATTGATGGATAATTTTCTGGCAAGGTCGCTGCCTAGCACCACGTTGTAACTACCTGGAGTGAGCTGCTCAAAAGCGCTGGAATAGGTATTGGCAACGATGGCTGAAAGGTTTTGCTCATACTCAGGGAACACACCATACACTTGTACAGCGCTGATATTTTTACTTGATTGCACCATAGCTTGAGTGGTCACCGTGGGTGCGAGCCCTTGTACTTGCGGCAATGTTGTTAACGACTTAGCTTGGGTTTGCCAATCACTAAAGCCTGCATCATTAATGAGGGTTAGTTGTGGCACTGCGCCTAAAATTCGCTGTTTAAGCTGACCTTCTAGACCGTTCATCACTGAGCTGACAATGATCAGCGCGGCTACCCCTAAAAAAATGCCCGATACCGCAAAAAAAGTAATGAAAGATGCAAAAGCATTGGCTTTACGCGTCCGCCAATAGCGGTAGCCCATGAATAATGAAAACCGAAAGTTCATAAAGAAAAGTGCATCCTTGGTGTTTATTGGAATAAAAAACAGCAGTTTAATTTAACACAAAGGCTAAAACTTGCTAAATCATTAAGATGGGCATGATAATAGGGGTATTAGTCTGATAAATAAAGAGACAAACCTTGTTAACTGAATCCAATGCATATTTTACCGTGCCCCATGACTTTGCTGTTTATCTTGAAAACTGGTCAGGTTCTCAAGGCATTCCGTCTGAACAAGACTTACGCTCGATGCAATCGGTTGGGCTTAAATTACTGTCAGAAGTCAAAGAGTTAGAAGCAAGCTGTTTACTGCAATTAAGAAGTATTGATAACGATGCTAAAGCTGTGGTCGACTTTCTTAAACTGCAATCACGTAAAGTAGATTTAGTGCTGCATCATGTGCTAGAAAAAGAAGTCCAAAGCGGTGAAAAATTCCAAGGCAGCCATTTTGGTGGTAGCGGCATCAGTTTAATTACCCCTAAGCCACTGACCATTGGTGAGTATTTTAAAACCTCGATTTATATCAGTAGCGAGTTAGTGGCCATTTTGTGTCTTTGTCAGGTGAGCCAATGCAAGCTCATTAACTTTGATGATGACGCAGAGCAAAATAATAAAAGAAATCAGCCACAATATGCCGTCAGCTTAGATTTTAGTCAGATTTTAGATGCCGATGTAGAGCAACTGGTTAAAGCCAGCTTAACAGTGCAGCAAAAAATGCTTCAGCAGCGCAAACAAATTCGCCAACAAGCAGCCAAATAACACATATTGCCTGCATATTGTTTTAAGCTTGCTTATAATAGCTATCATAATCTGGTGCTAATCAACTATCGCCAATACAAATTTAGCCAAGCCTGATTGGTTTTGATGATCACAATCTGCGGGCTAAATTTATCACTTTTATAAAAGAAGTTAGTTAGATATTCAATGAAGAATTTTAGCGTTCTAACACCGCCAAGTGTAAAAAAAGGCCAACAGTTTCAAACCTTAACAACACTGGGGGGGGTCTCACAAGCTATTACGCTTTCTAGCCTAATTTCCCAGCATTCGGGTACTAGTCTGGTTGTTACCAATGACACCCCAAGCGCATTACAGCTTGAGGTTGAACTGGGTTACCTTCTGGCAGAATCTGACATCAATGTGTGTTTATTCCCAGATAGAGAAACCCTGCCTTACGACAGCTTCTCGCCCCATCAAGACTTGATTTCACAGCGCTTAGAAACCTTGGCAAAAATGAGCCAGTCACATCACAATGTGATAATCGTACCGGTGAACACCTTGATGGTGAAGTTACCGCCAAAATCGTTTTTAACCTCCAATGTCATGCTACTTAAAAAAGGTGACATTTACGGCTTACAGCAGGTTAGGCAGCACCTAACCGACACCGGCTACTACTTGGTTGATCAAGTTTATGAGCATGGTGAGTTTGCGATCCGTGGCTCGATTTTAGATATTTTCCCTACGGGATCTTCCCAGCCTTTGCGCATTGAATTATTTGACGATGAAGTAGAAACCATCCGCTATTTTGATGTGGACTCTCAGCGCTCAAAAGAAGAAATTGATTCAATACGCATGTTGCCCGCAAAAGAGTTCCCTACCGATACAGCGGGTATTGAAGGCTTTAGACAACGTTACCGTCGCCGCTTTGAAGTGATTTCAAAAGAAGCGGAATCGGTTTATCAGCAAGTGAGCCGTAATTTAATGCCCGCGGGTATTGAAAACTATTTACCGCTATTTTTTGAAGAGTGCGCCACTTTATTTGACTATATTCCTCAGGATACTCAACTGATCACCCTTGGGGATATTGAACAAGCCAGTGAGCATCATTTAACTGAAATTAAAACTCGCTATGAAGATCGCCGCGTTGACCCGTTAAGACCGTTACTGGCGCCCCAAGAGCTATACATAATCACCGATGAGTTATTTGCAGCCTTTAAAAAATACACCCGCTCGCAAATTAGCACGCCTAACAAAAATGCCGAGGGCGAGCTTGAGCTTATTGTAAAAGCCAAGCAGGCAAATGTAGCCAGGCTGCCTGATGTTAATGCCAACCATAAGCTCAAACAGCCGTTAATTAACCTGCAAGCGTACACCAAGGCCCAAGGTCAGACTAAAGGACAATTATTATTCAGCGCTGAATCTGAAGGGCGACGTGAAGCCTTAATTGAATTGCTTGGCAAAATTGACATCAAACCTAAGTTATTTAGCCATTTAAATGCCTTTATAACCGCTAAAGACAACATAGGTTTAATCGTCTCGCCGTTATCACAAGGTTGCATGTTACTTGACACCCCTAAAGGTGATATCAGCGTAATTTGTGAAACAGAGTTATTTGGCCAACGAATTTCTCAGCGTCGTCGCCGTGAAAAGCAAAAACAAGTTAGCTCAGATGTACTGGTAAAAAACTTAGCAGAGCTTAAAGTCGGCGAGCCTATTGTGCATTTAGAGCATGGTGTTGCGCTTTATCAGGGGCTTGTCACCTTAGATACGGGCGGCTTAGTGGCCGAGTACCTGCAACTTGAATATACCGCAGGCGATAAGCTGTATGTCCCAGTGTCATCGCTGCACCTTATTAGCCGTTACAGCATTGGCGCCGATGAAAAGCCGACATTAAATAAACTGGGTAATGAAACCTGGTCAAAAGCCAAGAAAAAAGCCATTGAAAAAATCCGCGATGTGGCGGCTGAATTACTGGATGTTTACGCTAGACGCCAAGCTCGCCCGGGTGATGCGCTAAAAATTGATGCAGAAGAATATGCCCAATTTTCACAAGGTTTCCCCTTTGAAGAAACCGTCGATCAAGAAACTGCAATTGAAGCCGTACTAAGCGATATGCAAACCCCAATGGCCATGGACCGCCTTGTGTGTGGTGACGTTGGTTTTGGTAAAACCGAAGTTGCGATGCGCGCAGCATTTGTGGCAGTCAATGCCGGTAAACAGGTGGTGGTGTTAGTGCCAACTACCCTACTTGCACAGCAACACTATGAAAACTTTAAAGATCGTTTTGCCGATTGGCCAATGGTAATTGAAGTGATGTCGCGGTTTCGCTCAGCTAAAGAGCAAACTCAAGTGCTGCAGTCATTATCAGATGGCAAAGTCGACATTGTCATTGGTACCCATAAGTTACTGCAGGCTGAAGCAAACTTTGAAAACTTAGGCTTATTGGTTATTGATGAAGAACACCGCTTTGGGGTGCGCCAAAAAGAAAAGATAAAAGCCCTGCGGGCTAATGTCGATATCTTAACCCTTACTGCCACGCCGATTCCACGTACCCTAAATATGGCCATGTCGGGTATGCGTGATTTATCCATTATTGCCACCCCACCGGCTAAGCGCTTAGCAGTAAAAACCTTTGTACGTGAGTACGATATTGCCACGGTAAGAGAAGCTATTTTGCGTGAAATTTTGCGTGGTGGGCAAGTTTATTTCTTACACAATAATGTCGAAACCATTGAAAAATGCGCTGAAAACATTCGCCAATTACTGCCTGAAGCTCGAGTGGTTACCGCCCACGGCCAAATGCGCGAACGTGAACTTGAAAAAGTCATGTCAGAATTTTATCACCAACGTTTTAATGTGCTGGTGTGTACCACCATTATTGAAACCGGAATTGATGTTCCCAGTGCTAACACCATTATTATCGACAGAGCGGATAAGTTTGGTTTAGCACAATTGCATCAATTACGTGGTCGTGTGGGCCGTTCACATCACCAAGCATATGCTTATTTGATGACGCCGCACCCTAAATTAATGAGCGCAGATGCCCGTAAGCGATTAACCGCCATTGATGCCTTAGAAGACTTAGGTGCAGGCTTTATGCTCGCCACTCAAGATTTAGAAATTCGCGGCGCCGGTGAATTACTCGGTGATGAACAAAGCGGCCATATTTCTAAAATTGGTTTTAGCTTGTACATGGAAATGCTTGAATCAGCAGTAAAAGCATTAAAAGAAGGTAAAGAGCCTTCACTAGATTATATGCTTAAATCCCAGTGTGAAGTTGAATTACGCATTCCAGCGCTACTGCCTGATGATTATGTTTCTGATGTTAATATGCGCTTATCGCTTTATAAACGCATTGCTAACTGCGAAACTGAACGCATGCTTGATGAGTTAAAAGTTGAGTTTATTGACCGTTTTGGCATGTTGCCAGAACCGACTAAAAACTTAATGGAATTAACCTTATATAAGCATCAGGCAACAGCTTTAGGTGCAACAAAGATTGAAATGCATGCCAAAGGTGGCAGCATTGAATTTAGTGACGACCATAAAATTGACCCAATGTTTATCATTGGCTTATTACAAAGTCAGCCACAAATTTATCGAATGGAAGGCCCAAATAAGTTAAAGTTCACCTTGCCTGCTGAAACCAGCAAGCAACGACTAGACTTAATTAAGACCTTGCTCGAGCAACTTGATAAACATCGTACTGGAGAAACTAAATAGTGCTGCGTAACATTGCTTTTTCTATTGCCGCTATATCGGCACTATCGACACCAATGCAAGCCCAAGCTAAAACATGGTTTGAGGTTGAAGTATATGTGTTTGAAAGACAAACCAACAGTGTCGAAAAGTGGCAAGACGATAATGCAGCGGCGCCAAACCGAAAGAATATCGATTTGATCACCCCAATGATCAGTAACGATATTACCGGGGTTGCACTAGGTTTAAACGGCTGCACCTCAACTGACTGGAGTAGCAGCGAAATCGACTGCCAAGATCCGTTAGTGAGCGCCAACAAAACCGCCTTTCCAAGCCAAGTGCCATTTTCTATTGCTGCTGCGAGTGAGCAGCAAGCCTATTTAGGTGATGGTCCTGTATTACTGGCTGAGTCTCAAAGTGAATTTGGTGAAATCATCCAAGCGGTGCGCCGCGAGTCAAACGTGCGCAGTTTACTTCACCTGACTTGGCAACAAGATATGCAATCTCGTAATCGTGCCAAACCGATACGTATTTTTGCAGGTAAAGATTACTCTGAAGACTTTGAATATTCTGGCAATGCTATTTCTGAGCAAGTAGAGGATGAATTTTCAGGCTTTGATTTTAATTCAAGTTTTGCCAGTTTAGCGCCAGAGCCTCAAACCACTCCAGTGTGGGAATTAGACGGTAATATTAATATTTACCTAAGTCATTATTTGTTTATTGAAACCAACTTAGCACTGCGCCAGCCAATCCAAAAGCAAACAGCGTCCAGTGAATACTTTCAATACTCTGAGCAAGCTGATATAGACAAGGTAATGAGTCCATTTTTACAATCGATTCCTATGGTGCAAAACCGCCGCGTGAGAAGTGGTGAAATCCATTATTTTGATCATCCAAGGCTCGGCATTGTGATGCAAATCCGTAAAATGGAACAACCGACGGAAACTCGTCCTGTGGCGTTATTGCTTGATGACACTGAGGTAAATACCGCGGTTACTGATACCAATCTTGATGCTATTGTTGATGCTATTGTTGATACTGAGGCAGAAAGCGGCCCTGAATCCATGGTTGAAAACGCAGTCGCAACTGAAGAGCGGACGCTGAAAAGCTTTTAACTCAAACCACTATAAACCTCTAGAAAAAAAACAGCTAATCATAGGATTAGCTGTTATCACAAGTCTCTAGTAAAACTTAAAAAAGCCCTAGAAATAAAGTTTTTAAAATAATATGACAGTGAGCTTGGGTCGCATGCCAAACTCACTGTATCAATATGTAACATAGGCGCTGCGGTTTTACTATTGTCTCACGTGTGACTGGCCGTTAATTAACCAGCCATAATTTATCGTGCAACTGCAAACAAACTCTGTCGTTTAACAGCAAGCCAAACTTAACCGCTCAAAAATCATCTAAGGCTCAATTTCTATTATTTTTTTGCCGCTAATATTTGCTTTGCCAATTGCTGCGCATGTTGCCAGCGCTCAGACTGTTCAAGGGCATTAATCACCTGCTTAGCATTCGCTCTTAATGCGAGTGCAGATTTAAATTCAGACAATTGCTCAGGCCAAGTAAACTCGGTTAATAAGGTTTTAACCCCTTCAGGATCATTACAAACCAAAATCATATTACAACCTGCTGATAATGCTGCTTGGGCTCTGCCAATATAATCGCCAGCAAAACTTGCGCCTTTCATGCCTAAATCATCTGAGAAAATCACCCCGTCAAATTTAAGCTCTTTACGCAGCACCTGTTGCAGCCAATAGTTTGAAAAACCTGCCGGATTTGGATCTACTTGCGAATAAACCACATGGGCAGGCATAACGCCATTTAGCTGCTGCTGGCCTATTAACTGCTTAAAAGGCTGCATATCATGATTAAAAATAGTCTCTTTAGTGCGCGTATCTACAGCCATCGCCACATGGGTATCTGCTTTTACACTGCCGTGACCGGGAAAGTGTTTACCCACTGTCGCCATACCCGCTTGAGTCATGCCTTGAATAAAGCTGTGAGCTAAACTGGTCACTTGCTCAGGTTCGGCGCTAAAGCTGCGAGTGCCAATAACATCACTGATACCATTAACATCTAATACTGGCGCAAAGCTTAAGTCGATATCACAAGCTAAAAGCTCAATCGCCATTAAAAAGCCTAACTCTTGGCTCCAACGTTTCGCAAGCGCCATATCGCCCTTGGCGGCAGGCAAAATATCCCCCATGGCTGGTAGCAGAGTAAACTCTTCACGAAAGCGTTGTACCCTGCCACCTTCATGATCAACCGCAATCAATAAATCACGGCGAATATGTCGAACAGATTTAATCAAAGCCTGTAATTGTGCTTTATTAGAAAAATTGCGTGTAAATAATATAATGCCGCCCACTTTATCGTGGCTTAATAGCTCGGCTTCTTCTTCGCTGACCGTAACGCCAGCCAAATCCATCATTAGATAACTCACGCTTACTCCTAAAATATCCTGTTAAATGTTAATTACCACTGTCATTGTTGATAAATTTAAAAACAACACCTTGATAACTGACGCTGCAATAAACTCACCTAATCTGAACCACTATGCATAAGAAAATCTAATGAAGTATCTCGTAAAAAGTATGGGATACTGCAGTTAAATGGCGCCATTGCTCTAGATAAAAATACCAGCTACTTAGGCTATATTGCTTGGTATAATCGCAGTTAATTGCAAACTTAGTCTGCCAAATTAACGCCATTATGCCGCTAAATTTTAATTTCCCTAAGGAAATTCCCAATAAAATGACCCGTTACAGGGAGATAACTAACATTGCCGCACAATTTTTACTCACTGCGAGCGCTAGAATAAAACGCCAAAAAATTTAAACGACTAAAATAATAAAAACTGATTAAAGGTTAATAACAATGATTAGTGTATTTGATATGTTCAAAATCGGTATTGGGCCTTCAAGCTCCCATACTGTTGGCCCGATGAAAGCGGGTAAATTATTTATGCAGCACTTAAGCGATCAAGGCTTGCTGGCACAAACTGACGAACTACAATCGCAACTGTTTGGCTCTTTAGGCCAAACAGGTAAAGGCCATGGTACCGGTAAAGCCGTCATATTGGGCTTAATGGGTGAAGACCCCGATACCGTCGACACCGATGCTATTGATGCCATTCTTGAACAAGTCTCCACTTCGCAAACCCTTAAAATTGAAGATGGCCGTTTCGTTAAATTTACCCGTGATAATGGGGTGACTTACCATCGCCGTAAAAGCCTACCAGCTCACGCCAATGCCATGACCTTGTATGCTTTTGCTAAAGGCGAATGCCTCTATGAGCGCACTTATTATTCCGTTGGTGGCGGCTTCATTTTAGACGAAGATGAAATCACTCAACGTGACGCCTCACCTGCGACCCCGATAAAATCCGCCCCTTATGATTTTAATTCTGCCGCGCAGTTACTGGATTTGTGTTGTGAAAATGGTTTAAGTATTTCTTCACTCATGATGTCAAATGAGCTAAGTATTGCCAGCGAAGAGGACGTTAAACAAGGCTTGTGGAATATCTGGCAAACCATGAAAACCTGTATTGAACGTGGTTACCAAAAAGAAGGCATGTTACCCGGAGGTTTAAAGCTGCGCCGCCGCGCGCCAGCTTTATATCGCCGCTTGCAAGCAGAAGGCCGTAATAACAATGACCCATTAACCGCCATGGACTGGGTTGATTTATTCGCATTATCTGTCAATGAGCAAAACGCCGCTGGCGATCGGGTCGTCACTGCACCAACCAATGGCGCTGCTGGCATTATTCCGGCAGTATTATGCTACTACCACACCTTCGTTCAAGAAGTTGATGAGGAAGTCTGTTGCCGCTTCTTATTAACCGCGGCCGCTATTGGTATTTTGTATAAGAAGAACGCCTCTATCTCGGGAGCTGAAGTAGGCTGTCAGGGTGAAGTGGGCGTGGCTTGCTCAATGGCAGCAGGTGCACTCACTGAAATAATGGGCGGCACTGTCGAACATGTGGAGAATGCAGCTGAAATTGGTATGGAACATAACTTAGGTTTAACTTGCGACCCTGTTGGCGGCTTAGTACAAGTGCCTTGTATTGAACGTAATGCCATGGGCGCAGTAAAAGCCATCAACGCTTCACGTATGGCATTGCGCGGCGATGGCAACCATAAAGTCACCCTAGACAAAGTCATCAAAACTATGATGGATACCGGTAAAGATATGCGCAGCAAATACAAAGAAACCGCCAAAGGTGGTTTAGCAGTAAATATTGTTGAGTGTTAAGCGCTTAATCTTAATCACTAAAGGTTAACTCAATCTCATATCTTGGTCTTTAATCTGTTCATAGATTAAAGACGTGATTTAAAAGAGGCTGCCAAGCCTCTTTTTTGTGGCTATTACAAGAACCAAGTGAAAACGGTGGATTTCAAACCATTGTTGCCGTCAAGAAAGTCACAGCCGAACATGAACGTTAACAAGGGGTGGTAGTACACATCATCATAAATAATCCAAAAACAAAAAGTCCGTTGGTGGTTAGCCAACGGACTTTTTGTTTGTGAAACGTGATGATATTTAATATAAATGCCATTCATATTTCACTATCTGGCAAGCTATTGATTTTACACAACTGATGCGGGCAGTAAATGTAATGAATCAATATCTTCAATCAATTTGTAAGCCATTAGTGGGGAGGCTAACAACTCAAATTGATTACGCTTCTTTAGCGTCAGCTGGCATTTCTTTAGCTTCAGCTTCAGCTACTTCAGGAAGTGCAGCAAGAAAAAGTGCACTAGCAAATAAATTTTTGAATGCTGTCATGTCATATTCCTTCAATTTAAACGGTTAACTGGTTTCTATGGAATAGACTATATTCTTAGGTTATAAATAAGTAAAATGACAAAAAATTACTTACTGGATTCCATATTGGCATGAACATATCAATTAAAAACTTACAATGTTTTTTAACTGTGATTGAGGTTGGTCACTTTACCCTCGCCGCTGAGCAACTTTATATGACGCAGCCGACCTTGAGTAAAACCATTAAAAAAATGGAACAAACCCTTGATCAGACATTGTTGATCCGTAACAACCAAAAAGTGGAAGTCACTGAAGCGGGTTTATTGCTGGCTAAAAGCGCTCAGCAAATCGTTGGTCAGTGGAATCGAATGTATGAAGATATGAATGCATTAACCGGTTTAAGAATTGGTCGTCTGCGCTTAGGTTTAAGCCCTATGACTGGCGGGATGTTTATTAATATGCTGGCATCTTTTACTCGCACTTATCCCGGCATTGATGTCAATGTGTTGGAGGTTGGCGGCGTTGCGGTCGAAAAAGCCCTACTCAATGACAGTTTAGATATTGGCGTAACCGCTTTGCCATGCAGTAACACTGACGAATTTAATATCTTACAGCTGCAAAGATACCCACTCAATGTATGCGTGCATGTTGAGCATGAACTGGCAAATCACAGCTGTATTCATTGGCAAGATCTCACCGGACTGCCTTTTGTGCAATACAACGACCAATTCTCTATCGGTAAAGTGATCAGTCAAAGTTGCCAAGATGCCGGTTTCAAGCTCAATGTAGTTTCTCAAACTGGGCAGTGGGAGTTTATGGCGGCAATGGCCAAAGTCAAAATGGCTTTTGCCATCTTACCGGCACCGATTTGTAAGCGAGTTACCTCAAAAAAATTAATTTTTATTCCCTTAGCTGAACAGGTCGCTTGGGAGTTAGCCTTTATTTGGCGTAAAAATTTACCCTTAACCGCTGCGGCCGCGGCTTTTATTGCTCAAGCAAAACCATCTTATAAAGAAGATATTTAACTTGAACTACAAATCATCGCACTAATAAGGGTCATGACGCTAAGTAAGGTTAACTTTGCAGCTTAAATTCGCCAGCTATACTTATTAGGTTATTTGAATTTAAGCTGAGTACACCCTATGGGCTCTGAATATGAAAAAGGTAAGATCGAAAAAAGCATTTTTGTTCGCTTTGCAGCAGCTGCAGGGCTAAATTTTCAATCGGTTGAAAAACAGTCCCCTGAAGAAGGAAAGCCTGATTTAAAATGCATGACCGATGGCAAGGTTATTTACTTTGAATTAACTGAGGCTTGCTCTGAAGATGTGGCCAAAGCCATCTCGCACCCTAAAAGCATTAATTGCAATGACTTAAGCGCAGAAAAAAGCACAGACAAAAGCACTGCCACATCAAGCAGTACAACTAATTACCCTAGCGACACTGACATTAAAGATTACACCTCTGAAACCTATAAAAAGAAGATCAATAAACGCTACTCGGTATCAGAGCCCATTGATTTACTGATTTATAATGTCGGCAGAACCTTACTTACCGATGATGTATTAGTTAACAATGTCAAAGCCTTAGCCAAAGATAATAAAGGCCCTTTTCGAAAGGTGTGGTATTTTGGCGAACATGTCACTGAGCTATAGTACTTAATTTTAGTACTTAATTTTAGTACTTAATTTTAGTACTGAGTATTAGTACTGCGTTTTGTTTTTGTGCAGTAACATGCTCAGGATTGATGACCGTAGTCACTCATATACTATGATGACTCGTCCGGTCGATTTAGCCCTAATCAATAAGGGCAGGATGAACACAAACAGTGTTAATCATGCCCGTAATAAATCATTGCTTTAATTAAGTCATTATTAATTAGACTTTAGCTACTTAAGCCTTATTTATACCTTAGTTTTCCAAACGCTTTCAATAAACAGTTAAAACGCTTCATAGGCATTGGCGGCGATAGGCTTGACTGCCTTCATCGCTGATACTCAATACTGCACTAGCATCTTTGATAATACAGCGACCATCCTCTACTTTGGCCGTTATATTGGTGCCATTATATTCAAAGGCTTTAACGCTACATTGCTCAAAATTTAATGCATCGGTTACGGTTTGACTACCATGATCCCAGTTAGAAAACAGTGTATTACCTTCACTCCAAAAAGTATTTTCAGCTTCAATGCTAAAATCACATGCTTGAAACCTTAAGGCATATATTGCCCCTGTCACACCTGCGCCGCCGCCCATGTTGACAGTAATAGTGCCCTGCTCTCTATTAGTATCAACCAATGACATTGAGCGGCTAAAACGTTCCTCTGAAGCTAAAGATAAATCAAAGCCGCCCTCGGTTTCATTAATGCGGCTATAAGATTTAACGCTTTTATCGGGGTTTAAATACAATACATAGCCCACCCCTGCGCCATATTGATTCGCGCCAGTGATTAAATCGGCCACGCCATCACCATTTAAATCACCAGCTGCCACTAAGGCATGGCCAAAGTGTCCACCAGCAGTGCCATTAGGGTTTGAATCTAAGGGAATGGTTTCATCAAAGCCTGCTAGACCTGGAGCAATTTTCAGTTTATCTACAACTTCATAAGTGTCGCTATCAAGAGACAAAACCCAAATAGCACCCATACCACTGTCTGACTCAAATGCACCGACTGCGAGCTCTTGAGTACCATTATTATCAAGATCCCCAAGCAACGCTGACTCTCGACCGCCAAAACTATCATTGGCAGTTAACCCATCACCAAAGCCACCCTTATTGCTGCCTATGGTGACGATATCATCATCAATAACCTCTGCATTTTCATCAAAAAATAACAGTTGAATGCTGCCACCATCAACACTACTGGGTTGGGCGGCCACTAAATCGATTTTACCGTCTTCATTTATATCCCCAATAGCGCTCAGACCTTGAGCCACAATACCGCCATTTTTAACCATGGATTTGACTGTGCCATCGCGATTAAGGTGCAGAATGTACACAGCCGGTATACTGGCTGCGGGCGCCGATACGGCAATATCGGGAATAGTATCGCCGTTGTAATCACCAATGCCAGCAACGCCATAACCAAAAAAATCGCCCTCATCTAGGCTATCTGAAAACCGGCCTTGCACCATGGAGATTTTTTGATTTGCCTTGACGGTACCGTCTTGATTCATAAATAAAATATACACAGCACCGGCATCCGTTGCGCCGTCATCATCCGAGCGAGCACCGACGACCAAATCATCAATACCATCACCATTAATATCACCGGCATTGTCATGATCGCGGCCAAAACGATCGCCACTGTCCAAATCTGCTAAAAAACCAGACTCACCTTCGGCAATACGAACAACCTCACTTGGGCCAAATGCTACAAAGTCGCCTAAACTGGGTTCAGTGGGAGTGGTCTGCGGCGGTGTGCTGGTTGGTGGATTGACTATCTCGTCTGTGGGTAAGCCAGTACTATCATCTGAACCGCCGCAAGCTTGCAGCGCCAGTGTTATTGTTACGAGAAGTGTGAATAAGTTTGGTCGCGATTTATTGTAATCCATCAGTATTCCCTATTGCTGAAGTTGTTATTGTTAATTTGGATATCTCGAGGCTGTTTAGGTCGCTATCAAAATGTGACCTTGCGCACTTTTAATAATGATTTTTTAATCAACACATTGTTTTTAAATCATCATATATGAAAAGCTAGCCAAACTACGTCAAGACAAGTTAAAGAAATGTAAAGCGGGTAGTCGCGATAAAATAAAGGTGTCAGCGGATTTGACCACAAGGCGGATTCTGAAGAGATAAAATAGCTAACGTTAAATAATCACCTTGAATTATACCTCTTTGGGGCTAACTCAAAAATTGAGTTCTTAGATATTGATGACGTCAGTTAGGCAGTAAAAAGAGCCTTGGGGGGCTTATCAAAAGCCATAAAATACTTGAGCAGCAAACAATCACAACAGACAATTTAACTTCTTTAACACAAAATCACAGAATAATCGCATTGTAACCACGCTAAAAATGAGATCTTCATCACTATAAGTAATACCCGCTACAATTACAGCTCACACTTTGAGCTAGAGTATTAAACAATGTTCATCTAGATGATCTCGATCAAAAAGCAACATCCCTAAATGCAGTCTATTGTAGCCACTTTAGCAAAAGCGAATAATGGGTTTACGCTTTCGTTAACAAAGTCACTTAAACTAGTAAAAATCTAAAATATTATAATATGCACTCCAATAGAGGTACGCATGACCATATTACAACTGCTCGCAAGTCTGACACCAATCATCAGTGTCATGGTGTTTTTAGTTTTATTACGTATGCCCGCATCGAAAGCGATGCCGATATCTATGGTAGCTACCGGCTTAGCTGCTTTATTTATTTGGCAAATGGATACCACTTTAATCGCCGCCTCAGTGGTAGAGGGACTGTTATCCGCACTCACTCCTCTCACCATCATTTTTGGTGCTGTATTTTTACTTAACACCCTTAAATATTCTGGTGCAATGGATACTATCCGCGCTGGTTTTACCAATATTAGTGCTGATGCTCGTGTTCAGGTCATTATTATCTGTTGGTTGTTTGGCTCATTCATTGAAGGCTCAGCTGGTTTTGGTACCCCTGCAGCGATTGGTGCGCCACTATTAGTGTTACTGGGTGTTCCGCCGATTGCATCTGCCGTTGTGGCATTGATCGCTGACTCAACCTCTGTGTCATTTGGTGCTATTGGTTTGCCTGTGCTATTTGGTATCGAGCAAGGATTAACTGAAGGCGGCGTGAACATGGCTGCTGTTCAAATCGCCCAACATGGCGGTAATTTTGCTGACTACGCTCAGTATATTGCAATGCACATGATCACCATTGACTTAATCACTGGTAGTTTATTGCCTTTGGTCATGGTGTGCGTACTAACCGGGTTCTTTGGTAGAAACAAGTCTTTCCTTGAAGGTCTTCAAGTTTGGAAGTTCGCTATTTTTGCCGGCCTAGCATTCACTGTACCCGCTTGGTTAATTAACTATTTTGCAGGTCCTGAATTCCCATCAGTGATTGGTGCATTAGTCGGCATGGCTGTGGTTATTCCTGTAGCTAAAAAAGGTTGGTTACTGCCATCAAAACCTTGGCATGATTTTGCTGAATCTGACTTTGATAATGCCGCGGTAACAGAGCAGTCTGCTACCCCTGCTAAATTCAGCCAAATGGCAGCATGGTCTCCTTACCTCATCATGGCTGCGTTATTGGTCTTGTCACGTGTTGTTGAACCATTCAAAGCCTTCTTAAACAGCTTCAATATCAGCTGGACTGGCTTACTCGGTACTGAATTAAAAGCAGGTTTTGCGACCTTCTATGCCCCTGGTATTTTCTTTATCGTGGTATGTTTAATTGGTTTTGTATTATTCAAAATGAATAGCAAATCTATTAAGCAATCATTCACCACATCTTGTTCTTCAATGCTGCCTACGATTATTTCTTTAGGTGCTTCAGTACCTATGGTGAAAATTTTCCTTAACTCAGGTGAAAACAGCGCAAACTTAGCATCAATGCCTGTAGCACTAGCTGACTTACTGGCTAACACTATGGGCGCGGTATGGGCATGGACAGCACCGGTTGTGGGTATCTTCGGTTCGTTCTTATCTGGCTCTGCCACTTTCTCTAATATGATGTTCTCTGGACTACAATATTCTGTTGCAGACAACATTGGAATGAACCATGCGCTAGTTTTAGCACTCCAAGGTATTGGCGCTAACGCAGGTAACATGATGTGTGTCATGAATGTTGTTGCTGCTGCTACTGTTGTTGGCATGGCAGGTCGCGAATCAGAAATCATTCGTAAGACCATGCCTATCGCACTAGTTTATGCCTTTGTTGCTGGTACTATCGCAGTCGCTTGGGGCGGTTTCTAAGATTGAATTAATTGCAAGCAATCATCAGGTTGCTTGCTCTCATTGTAGATAACAAAATATGAGTACAAAATATGACTATTAATTATCAAACAGTCATGGATGAGTTATTGGTTAAGTTAGGCAAAGATGCCGTTAGTAACGACCCTGTACGTCGTTTCGCTTGGTCAACAGATGCAAGTTATTTCAGAATTGTCCCTGAAATTGTTGTTCATGCAGATGACGTCGAGCAAGTTAAAGCCACGCTAGAAATTGCCAATAAACATCAAGTCCCTGTGACTTATCGCGCTGCTGGTACCAGTTTATCAGGCCAAGCCATTGGTGAAGGTATTTTGCTTATCTTAGGTCATGATGGCTTCAGAAAAATTGAAATCACTGAAGACAGCCAAAAAATCACTTTAGGCTCAGCAGTTATCGGCTCTGATGCTAACGCAGCCTTAAAGCCATTAAACAAGAAAATCGGTCCAGATCCAGCAACCTTAACCTCTGCCAAAATTGGCGGTATTGTCGCTAACAATGCCTCGGGTATGTGCTGTGGTACTGCGCAAAACTCTTATCAGACCATTGCATCAGCTAAGTTAATCTTTGCCGATGGTACTGAACTTGATACTGGCTGTGATCAGTCTAAAGCCGCATTTAAAGCAACACATGGTGAGTTACTGCAGTCGTTAATGGACTTAGCAGAAATGACGCAAAATAACCCTACCCTTGCGGCGCGAATTAAGAAAAAGTTCTCTATCAAAAATACCACGGGTTACAGTATCAATGCGTTAATTGACTATAGCGACCCATTTGACATCATTAACCACTTGATTGTGGGCTCAGAAGGCACACTGGCTTTCGTTAATGAAGTGACCTACCACACTGTGGAAGAAGCGAAATTTAAAGCTTCTGCCATGGCAGTATTTTTCAGTATGGAAGATGCCGCTAGTGCCGTACCACCATTAAACATTGATGCGGTAGCAGCAGTAGAATTACTTGACTGGGCATCGATTAAAGCCGTAACAGGTAAACCTGGCATGCCAGAGTGGTTGTCACATTTGCCTGAAGGTTCGGCGATTTTACTTATCGAATGTCGCGCAAATGACTCAGAAACCTTAGCGCAATACACTGAAACAGTAACCGCTAAAATAGCTCATATTAAAACTGAGCGCCCAATTACCTTCAGTGCCGACCCTGCGGTATTTAGTAAATACTGGGCAATGCGCTCGGGGTTATTCCCAATTATTGGCGGCGCGCGCCCAAAAGGTACTTCAGTTATCATTGAAGATGTGGCATTTGAATTACCACACCTTGCACAAGCTGCGGCTGATTTAACCGCACTATTCCATAAGCACGGCTACCCTGAAGGGGTTATTTACGGCCATGCATTGGCAGGTAACTTCCACTTTATTATCACCCCAACTTTTGCCAGCGACGCTGATATCAAGCGCTTCCATGCGTTTATGGAAGATGTGGCTGAAATGGTGATTAATAAGTACGATGGCTCAATGAAAGCTGAGCATGGTACCGGCCGTGCTGTCGCGCCATTTGTAGAAATGGAATGGGGTGCTGATGCTTATACGTTAATGAAACAAATTAAGCATATTTTCGACCCAACCACGTTATTGAACCCAGGTGTGTTATTAAACGATGACGCCGAAGTTCATGTTAAAAATATTAAACCTTGCCCAGTTGTGGATGACTTTGTCGATCGTTGTATTGAGTGTGGTTTTTGTGAAAAAACCTGCCCAACTTCAGCGCTAAACTTTTCCCCTCGTCAACGTATCGCAACCTTGCGTGAAATTGAGCGTTTAGAGCAATCGGGTGAAAAAGAAGCCGCCGAAGCAATGCGCGTCAGCTCAAAGTATGACGTGATTGATACTTGTGCAGCTTGTCAACTTTGTACTATTGCTTGTCCAGTTGACAACAGCATGGGTAATTTGGTGCGTAAATTGCGTACTCCGCACATTACTACGACAGAGCAAAAAGTACTCGACTTTCAAGCTAATCACTTTGGTTTAGTTAACCAAGCGATCAGTACAGGCTTTGACGCCTTAGGTGTTATTCATAAAATCACTGGTGATGGTGTCACCAACTCAATTATGAATGTCGGCCGTATGATCACTAAAGAAGTGCCATATTGGAATCCTGACTTTCCTAAGGGCGGCAAAGTCGCTAAACCATCGGCTCATATTCCTGGTCAGCAGACGGTATTGTACTTCCCTGCATGTGGCGGTCGTACTTTTGGCCCGACACCAAAAGACCCTAACAAGGTAACGCTGCCAGAAGTAGTTGTGACTTTGCTAGAACGTGCAGGCTACAACGTGATCACCCCAGACAATACTCGTGAGCTGTGTTGTGGCCAATTGTGGGAGTCAAAAGGTGATTTCAAAAACGCGGATGCTAAGCGTGATGAACTGATTGATACCCTGAGTGAGCTAAGCGAAAACGGTAAAGTCCCTGTGCTTGTTGACGCATTGTCTTGTACTTATCGCACTCTAACCGGTAATCCTAAAGTAGCGATTACAGATTTAGTTGAGTTCATGCACGACAATATTTTGCCGAACATTAAACCAAGTATCACCAAGAAATCTAGCGTGACCCTGCACCAAGGTTGTAGTGCCCGCAAGATGAAACTTGAGCCAAAACTTCAAGCCATTGCTGATGCCTGTTCTGAAAAAGTGGTATTGCCAGATGGTATTGCTTGTTGTGGTTATGCCGGTGAAAAAGGTCTTTATAAACCAGAAATTAATGCCAGCGCCCTGCGTAATATTAAAAAGCTGATCCCAGCTGAAACCAAAGAAGGTTACTACGCTAACAGAACCTGTGAAGTGGGCTTGACCCAGCACAGTGGCATTTCGTATCGCCATTTAGCATACCTACTGGAAGAATGTACTCGCTAGGCATTTAAGCTAAGCAAGTATAAAAAGCACTGAAGTTGATATTATCAATTCAGTGCTTTTTTTTGTGCCAATTAAAACGACCTCCTCGATTGATTTAGATGATTTATCGCGCAAATTATGTTTGTATGAATGGGCAAAAAACCTTTTATGGATAGCATTAAAGATTAAGACTCGAGGCGAGTGAATGAAAAATATTATCTGCGACATTGATGGCGTTTTACTGCACGACAACAAGCTCATACCAGGAAGTGACAAGTTTATTCATCGGGTACTTGAACAAGGCAACCCACTGGTTATTCTCACCAATTACCCTGTGCAAACCGGAAAAGACTTACAAAATCGCCTTGGCGCTGCAGGCATTAACGTTCCTGAAACCTGTTTTTATACCTCAGCCATGGCCACCGCTGACTTTTTAAAGCATCAACAAGGCAGTAAAGCCTATGTGATTGGTGAAGGCGCCCTCACCCATGAACTTTACAATGCAGGCTTTACCATCACAGATATTAATCCTGATTTTGTAATTGTCGGTGAAACCCGTTCATTTAACTGGGACATGATCCATAAAGCATCAAAATTTATAGCTGCAGGAGCGCGTTTTATTGCCACCAATCCTGATACTCACGGGCCAGCTTATAGTCCTGCATGCGGCGCATTATGCTCACCCATTGAGCGTATCACTGGCAAAATGCCTTTTTATGTGGGCAAACCCAGTTCGTGGATTATTCGCTCAGCACTTAATCACATAAAAGGTCATTCAGATAACACCATCATTATTGGCGATAACATGCGCACGGATATTTTAGCTGGATTTCAAGCGGGACTAGAAACCATCTTGGTTACCAGTGGCGTTAGTCAATTTACCGATATTGATAAAGAGCCATTTAGACCTAACCATGTGTTCAAATGCGCAGGCGATATTGATGTGGTTTAAGCCATTATTTCCTGTTGATTAACATTAGGTAACATAATTTCAAGCCTATGCTCTTGTGTGATGCATAGGCTTGATTCATTATGCGGCTACAATAATCTTTATTGCCTTTATGCCGCTGTAGTTTTGTCTGAAATATCGTCTACAAATATAGCCTGTAAACCTGCAATAACACATAAAAACGATAACAATAGGAATAAGACCTATGAAGAAAATACTCCCCTTATGCGCACTTACCCTTTTAAGCGCCTGCAGCCAACAAAGTACTGATACCAATCAAAGTTTACAAAGTCAGCAATTAGCAGCAGAAACCAGCACCATCACTTTTGATGAAGCGCGTTTTAGACAAGATATTAAAACCTTATCCTCAGATGAATTTGAAGGCCGAGCGCCAACAACTCACGGCGAAAAATTAACCTTAGATTACCTAACAGCAGCTTTTGAAGAAATGGGCTTACAAGGGGCTTATCAAGGCAGTTATCTACAACCAGTGCCCATGGTCAGTTACACCGCCAGTGAGCAACAAGCGGTCAGTTTAGCCGGCATTGAGCTTAAATATCGCAAAGACATCGTCCTAATCACCCGCCATGATAAAGGCGGAGTCAATATTAGCAATGCCCCATTAGTGTTTGTTGGCTACGGTATTAACGCTCCAGAATACCAATGGAATGATTATGACGGTCTTGATATGACGGGTAAAATTGCCGTTATATTAGTTAATGATCCAGGCTTTGCTAACCCAGAATCGAAAAAGTTTAACGGTAAAGCAATGACCTACTACGGTCGCTGGACATACAAGTACGAAGAAGCCAGCCGCCAAGGCGCCTTAGGCGCTATCATCATTCACGATACTGCACCTGCGGCATATCCATGGTCAGTTGTTGAAAATAGCTGGACAGGTCCACAGCAAGACTTGGTATTCAGTAAAGCGGTACAAGATGAGCGCATTGCGGTTGAAGGTTGGATAACCATGGACAGCGCTACTGCCTTATTCAAAAAATCAGGCTTTGAGCTTGATACTTTAATGGCCAGAGCCGCTAACAGCGCCATAAACATCGATCTTAAGCAAAGCGCAGATATCGCCTTTAGCAGCAAGGCAGAGTATGCCGACAGTTACAATGTTGTGGCCACCTTACCAGGTAGCGATGCCGCAGATGAACATGTGTTATTTACAGCTCACTGGGATCACCTTGGGGTTGACCCAACTAAAGACGGCGACAATATTTACAATGGCGCACTTGATAATGCCACTGGCACCGCGGGTATTATGGAAATTGCCCGCCAGTTTGCCAAACAGGCAAAAGCAGGAAACCCCTTACAACGTTCAGTTACCTTTATTGCCACCACAGGTGAAGAGCAAGGCTTATTAGGTTCACGCTATTATGCCGCGAACCCTATCTATCCTATTGATAAATCGGTGGCGGTATTTAATTTAGACAGCACCAATGTTTATGGTAAAACCCAAGATTACACCATAGTGGGTAAAGGCCAATCTGAACTTGAACGCTATTTAACAGAGATAGCGACATCGCAAAATAGAACGGTCACCCGTGAACGCAATCCTGCATCAGGTGGTTTTTTCCGCTCAGATCATTTCAGTTTTGCAAAACTCGGTGTCCCAGCTGTATTTGCCGGTGGTGGTAGTGTGCCGTTAGATGAGCAAACTGCCCAATACAAACAGCAAATGCAAAAGTTAATGAAAGGCTGCTACCACAACGTCTGTGATCATTACCGTGAAGAGTGGGACTTATCAGGCGCGCTGCAAGATATTAGCGTGTACTACCAAGCGGCAGAAACATTAGCCAACAGCCAAGATTGGCCTGGTTACTATGAAGCTTCTGAGTTTAATCGCCTTCGACCAGCGAAAACTGAGTCAATAACCAACTAGGGCCAAATAAATTTTCGTGAACTTGGCGCTTAATTTGAGCATGCCAATAAAAAGATAAAATCAGCAATGCCGTTTTGTGTTAATCATAAAGCGGCATTTTTGTACAAATAACACCCAAAATAACAATGTTTTTATTGATTTTTTATTTATTAATTTTGATTCCATAATCATAAAATCTGAGTCTATATCCACACCGTTAAATATAGATACCTCAACAAAAACTCACTATATTTAAACGATCCTCAAAATAGATAGCCTCAAAGTTAGATTTTGCCGCACCAAAAGGCTAATTTAACAAGAATAATTCAACAAAAGAGTTTGTACACTGATAAAAATGCTGTCAAAGTAGATTTCAGATACAGATCCTTAAGTTTGTAATCATCAATTTTAAGTGACCTTTTAAATTAGATTTAACCTGATATTTGCTGGAGCCACATTATGTGTTCAATTTTTTCGATTTTAGATATCCAATCAGACGCTAAAGAATTGCGTCAAGTGGCTTTAGAAATGTCTAAGCTATTGCGTCACCGTGGACCAGACTGGTCTGGTGTCTATGCCGATGATAAAGTCATTCTTGCCCATGAAAGACTTGCCATTGTCGATGTCGATCATGGCGCTCAGCCATTAATCAGTGAAGACGAAACCATTGTGCTGGCGGTTAACGGTGAAATTTATAACCACAAACAACTGAAAGCTGAGTTAGGCGACAAATACCGCTACAAAACCAACTCTGATTGTGAAGTTATCTTGGCCTTATACCAAGAATACGGTGTCGATTTTTTAGATAAATTAAACGGTATTTTTGCGTTTGTGCTTTACGATAAAACTCAAGATGCCTTCTTAATTGGCCGTGATCACATGGGGATTATTCCATTGTATTCAGGCCGCGATAGCTTAGGTAACTACTATATTGCATCAGAAATGAAAGCTCTAATGCCAGTATGTAAAACCGTTGAAGAATTTAAACCAGGCCATTACCATTTCTCAAAAGATGGCGATTTAACCCAGTATTATCACCGTGACTGGTGTGATTATGACGCAGTAAAAGATAACCCAGCCAGCAAAGAAGAATTACGTGATGCGCTAGAAGCCGCTGTAAAACGTCAATTAATGTCTGATGTCCCTTATGGGGTATTGTTATCTGGCGGCCTAGATTCATCGGTAATTTCAGCGATTACTCAAACTTATGCTAAGCATCGTATCGAAAACGACGGTGAAACCGATGCTTGGTGGCCGCAACTGCATTCATTTGCAGTGGGACTTGAAGGCGCACCAGATTTAATCGCTGCCAAAAAAGTTGCTGATTCAATTGGCACTATTCACCATGAAATTCATTTCACCTTCCAGGAAGGTTTAGATGCGATTAAAGAAGTGATTTACCACTTAGAAACTTATGATGTCACCACCATTCGTGCGGCGACACCTATGTATTTAATGGCCCGTAAAATTAAAGCTATGGGTATTAAAATGGTACTGTCAGGCGAAGGGGCTGATGAATTATTTGGTGGTTACTTGTATTTTCATAAAGCGCCAAATGCACAGGCATTCCATGAAGAATTAGTCAGAAAGCTGGATAAATTACATTTATTTGATTGCTTGCGTGCTAACAAAGCCATGGCAGCTTGGGGACTAGAAGCCCGTGTACCATTCTTAGATAAAGAGTTTATGGATGTGGCAATGCGCATTAACCCCGAAGCCAAGATGTCTAAAGATGGCCGCATTGAAAAGAACATTTTACGTGAAGCCTTTGAACACGCTCTTCCCCATGAAGTGGTATGGCGTCAAAAAGAGCAATTTAGTGATGGTGTTGGTTATTCATGGATTGACGGCCTAAAAGATATTGCCGCAGAACAAGTTGATGACTTGCAGCTCGCAAATGCTAAATTTAGATTCCCATACAACACCCCAGAATCTAAAGAAGCTTATTACTACCGCTGTTTCTTTGAAGAGTTCTTCCCCCTAGAAACCGCAGCCGAAACAGTGCCAGGAGGCAAAACGGTAGCCTGCTCAACCCCTGAAGCCTTACTTTGGGATGCAAGCTTACAAGGCATTAACGACCCATCAGGCCGTGCCGTTAAAAATGTGCATGACAGTGCTTATTAAGCATAATCTAGTGTCATAAGTCATTTAACAGCCATCTAAATTATAGGTGGCTGTTTTAGTTACTGTTCACCAATTTTCATTAATGATTCAATTCAAACTTTATTCGTTTCCAGTTAAACTGCAGCTACAACTTCCACCATATAAAAAGCCACTATGACTGCCGTTTCCATTTTTCATCTTGAAATGCTTTGCCTTGAACAATTCAATCCCAAATTAGATGCTAAAGATCTCACCGTCATCAAAGCTGAAAAACAACAATTTGAATTTAATAAATTTTTATATCAGTTTGTGGGGAGTGCTTGGCAATGGACCGACAAGTTGTCTTGGACTGATGAGCAATGGCAAGCTTACAGCGAGGCTGACAACTTGCATCTGTATGTGGCTTATTTTCAAGGCTCACCAGCGGGCTACTTTGAGCTGCAACAACAAGCACAGGGTAACGTTGAAATCATGTATTTTGGTTTAGGCAATCGTTTTATCGGCCAAGGAATGGGCGGTTATTTACTAAGCCAAGCCATTGAGAATGCATGGGCACTTTCAGGCACCCAACGCATCTGGGTTCATACCTGCTCTTTAGATCATCCTAGTGCCTTACTCAATTATCAAGCTCGCGGCTTCAAACTGTTCAAAACTGAGATCGAATAATAACTCTAAACCCATGATGATTTAAAAGCCCCATTATCCAAAAAGCGCTGCTAAACATGTCGTTTAGCAGCGCTTTTTAATCAGCATAAATTTAATCGCTCGATTAATAGGGCTTTCTTTGCTCTGCCCTAATTTTTAAACTATCAACTAAAGCCAATTTTTCAGCATCATTCATAGTATGCCAAGCAAGAATTTCATCATAGCTTCGGTGGCAACCAAGACAAATATCAGCTTCATCTAAGCAGCAATTTGCCATACAAGGATTACGTGGGCCATTCGGGCCACTGGAGGCGATCATTATTCTGACCAAACGGCATATTCATTGCCGTTAACATCGTCAAAATGAAATCGTTTTCCGCCAGGAAAGTTAAATATCGCTTTAACAATACTGCCACCAGCAGCAATAATGTTCCGCTGGCTAGTTTCTAAACATTGGCTGTATAACACGATAAGTGGGCTACCACAGCTCACCTTGAAGTTTTCATCAGCAACATAAAAGCCGCCTTCAATACCTACATCTAAAAAGCAGCTGTATTCAGGGCCGTAATCTTTAAATTGCCAACCAAATGCTTCGGTAAAGAATGCCTTTGTCTTGATCAAGTCTTTAACCGGTAATTCGATATAGTTAATCTTATGATGCTGGGACATTGGCACTCCTTCAATTTAAACTCACTCGCTTAAAAGTAGTGGAGATTAGGACTATTGTCGATTATTAATCGAGCAAAGCAAGAAAACTTACGCTTGTACTAACGCCGCTACAGCACCAATGATACCGCCAAATACGCCGCCCCAAACAACCAGCCAGCCTAAATGTTTACGGATCATTTCTTGAATAATATCTTTAACCATTTCTGGGGTTAATTCATTTAAACGTTGCTCAACAATATTTGCGACTTTCGCTTGTAAGTCCGCCATCACGTTGGGCTGTTCTAACTCGTTTATAAGGATTTGATTAAACGCTTCACTTTGAGCAAGGTCAGTCAGCGATAGCTTCATTTTTTCGATAAAAGGCTCTTTTAACGGTATTAAAGCTTCTGTACCGCCAAACATTGCTAGCATTCCACCAAATGAGGATTGCTCTACTGTAGTGATTAACGCATCAAATGATGGCTCTAAATCCACCTTTTCAATAACGGGTGTTAAGTCTATTGCTGAAGCATTATTTTCCGTCAGTAATCTATCAATATTTTCTTGAGTAAAAAACTGCTCCATCATCAGATGCTTAATGCCACCTTTAAACTCTTCAAAGCGAGATGGGATCACACCTGAGCCATATAAGCCTGGTACTTTTTCAAATAACATATGCACTGCCAGCCAGTTTGTCACTGCGCCTGACAAGGCAAATAAACCAATAGTAAAAACCACTGGTAAAGCTAAAAAATGCCCCGCAACAACTAATGCAGCGGCGATGACATTGACTATTAAACTCTTGTTCAATCTAAAATCCTCGGACATAAAAAAACCTTTGGCATTTTATCAATTTCCAAAGGTTATACTAGGGGCTGACTCAATAATAAAATTTATAACTAAGGTTCACTGTGGTAAAGGTACATTCCCTCAACTTCAGTCATATTCGTCAAGCTTGAGCTTAGCTCATTTTTATTGACCTGAGTTCGTTTTACAAAAAGGACCTCTGTGCCTAGTGCTAACGTTTTAGCTTTATCGAGCAGAGCAGTCGCGATCCCCTTGCCTCGAAACTCTTCAGCAACGAACACATCATCAAAATACCAAACCGATTTTAATAATAAAGAAGAATAGGATGGGTATAACTGAACAAAGCCTAATGCTTGTTCATCTTCTAACGCCACGAATATCATCGAATCATTTTCAGCTAAACGGGAGGTAACAAAGTGGCGACATTTTTGCGGTTCAGCATTAAAGCCTAAACTTTGCCTATAATCATCAAATAATGTGACTAGAACATTGAGATCAAGTTCAGAGGCGAGTCTAATTTGCATCCTTGCATCCTTTTTTTAAGAGAATCAAACCATACAGTTGCTACATCTGAGTAAGAAATTACCCTTGGCTATTACACCACGAGATAAAGCATTGATTAATCTATATAGCTAACCAAGACAGGTAATTTGATACCACAGCAGCCCAAAAATCTAAATGAAGAAATTATTCATTAATACATAAGCTTAATTTGTAACCTCGCAATTGTCTATTTAAAAAGCAAATGAAGATAAATTGTAAAAAAGTTTTAAAACCGACGAGTAACTGAACCTTAATTTGGTTAAAATGTCTAAATTCAACTATAGCCATTATTCAGCAATAGGCTCGATGTTTATGAAGTCATCTTTAAAAGCGTTAACATTAGCATTCAAACAGCGCCCTCGTTACCAAAAAATCGTCATTTACACTGCGATGTTGTATCTGATTTTTGTCATGATATTAGGATTATTAATCCCTTTTATCGCAACAAAACAACTGCCTAAAAGCCTATCAGCTTTACTCGGTAGAGATGTCAGCATTGAAGCCATCAAGATTAACCCTTTCAGCTTTGAATTGAGTGTCGATAACATCAATATCGCAGAAGATGACACAGCTAACACCTTCATGCACATTAACCATATTGCCACCGATATTATGGTGTGGAAGTCTCTTTTTAACTTAGATGTATCACTAGACTACCTGACTATTGATGGTACTGATGTCGCCTTAGCAAGATTTGCGTCAAGCGCTAACGGTTCTAATAGTGCTTACCAATATAATTTTTCAGATATTGTCACCACCTTAGCCAACAATTCGATTGATGAAGAAGTTAAACCAGAGCCCAATGACAGTGACCCTATCTCCTTCAACATCAACAATTTCACTTTTGCCAATGCAAATATTAAGATTACCGATGCCATTACCGATTCAGCTTTAAGCTATAACGAGATATCAATATTACTAAAGCAATTTAGCACCACGGCGCTATTAGATAGCAGCACTAACGCCAATCAATTTTCATTGAAGCTTGATGATAATCAAACCGGTAAAATTACCCTCAATGGCCAAGTGCAACTTAGCCCACTGATAGTTAATGGCCAATTGGATGTCAATTCACTGTCAGTAACGCCTTATTGGCGTTTGGTCGATAGCTTATTTGAGGCTAGCCTGACATCAGCTGATATCAAGCTCAATAGCACCTTTTTAATCACGCAAAAAAGCCCTGACACCCCAATAGAAGTTTCACTAACAAACACTGATTTTGCCCTAAAAAATTTAACCGCCAAAGATGCTAACAGAAACGTAGCCAGTATTGGTTTACTTGCTCTTAATGGGATAACCGTATCAACGGCCAAGCGCAGCATTGATATCAATGAGCTGCAAACAAACAATGCTGACTTCTGGCTTACTGCAGCGCCAGAGAATATCAATTTCGTGAATTTATTCTCACCAAAACTTGAACAGCTTGAGCACATTTTAGGCACCTCAGAGCCTGCAGCTAATTCAACGATTAATGCACCTAAAAACGCTAACACTGACGTCATTGAGCCAAACTCAAATACTGAAAGTGAACCACAATGGCTAGTCACGTTAAATAAACTGAACCTAAGTGACTATAAAATTGAAGTCACTGAAAGTGTTGCCACTGAGCTTGAAAATTATTGGCTGTTTAGTGGCTTATCACTGTCAACAGAGCAATTTAAATCTGATCTATCATTACCCCTAAGCTACCAGTTGGGCGTTGATATCAATAATCAAAGCCGCATTGATTCTAGCGGCCAATTTGATGCTAAAAATATCAATTTAGAAGCCGAACTTGATTATCAAAATGCCAGCTTAGCTAAGTTACAGCCCTATATATCGCCATTTATGAACATCACCCTTGAATCCGGTTTTTTCAGTACCAAAGGTCATATCAGTGCCGATACTAAGGATAAATTAATCTATCAAGGCCAAGCTTCAATCATTGATTTAAAGATAAAAGATAATTTGCTTAAACAGCCACTGCTAAACTGGCAAGCGATGACTGTTAGTGAGCTTAAGTTTGATCAACACGCTAAATCCCTGTCCATTGATGAAATCTTGTTTGATACCCTATTTAGCCGTTTGATCATTGCTGAAGATAGAAGCACTAACATTGCCGATTTAGTCGTTAGCCAAGTTCAGCCCGCTGATAGTACGATCGTCACCGAAGCAGCACCTGAAACAGCACCTGCAGAGACCGCATTATCTTCAAACAATGAGGCAAAAGCGCAAATCAACGCCCAAGTCGCCACCTCAGATACCACTGAAGCAGCATTTAACTTATCGATTAATAGAGTTGCTTTTAAAGATAGCTCCGCCTTCTTTGCCGATAATTCATTAACACCAAACTTTGCCTCAGGAATTGAGCAACTTAATGGTGAGATCACCCAATTATCTTCCAATCCAGACACTAGAGCTTCAGTTGATTTAGCCGGTAAAATCGATAAATATGCCCCTGTGACGTTAAAAGGCGATGTAAACCCGCTATTAGCTAACCCATACCTTGATTTAAACTTAGCCTTTAATAAGGTGGAGCTCACTTCAGTTAACCCCTATTCTGGTACTTACGCGGGCTATTACATCGACAAGGGCCAATTGTCGCTAGCGCTTAATTATCAGCTGGAAAATAATCAATTAGTGGGCAGTAATCACTTGGTTATTGATCAATTACAACTGGGTAAACCCACAGATAGCTCCCTCGCCACTTCTTTGCCTATCACCTTAGCCATTGCCCTATTACAAGACCGACATGGTGTGATAGACCTCGGGGTTGATGTTGATGGTGATTTAGACTCGCCAAGTTTCAGCATTGGCGGCATTGTGATGACCGCTATCACTAACGTCATTACCAAAGCCATCACAGCGCCGTTTTCACTGTTGGCAGGTTTAGTTGGCGGTGATGATGACGAGATGGATAAAATTGCATTTGATTATGGTCAATTTGATATTACTGATAAGCAGCAAAGCACATTAACATCACTGGCAAAGGCCCTTAACGATAGACCGCTACTGAAGCTTAATGTTAGAGGTGACGTTGATCTAGTTAACGACCAACAAGCCTTGCAAGTACAGCAGTTACATCAAAAGCTGGCGCAATTAGCACAAATACCCGCAGAGGAATTACCGGCGGATTTATCTGCTAGCCAATACCCTCAGCAAGGGCCATTAACTGACACATTAATAGCTTTATATCAATCAGATTTACAACTAGATCCGCAGTTAATTAAACAAGCCATTAGTGAAGAGCACCCACAAATTGACAGTGTCGAGCTTCAAACTCGCTGGCACATCGCTTTATATAACTTTACTCTTAATCAGCAAGATATCTCAGAAGACGAACTCGGCGAATTAGCTCAGCAACGTGCTAACGCGGTTAAAACCTTTTTGGTAGAGCAGGCTCAAATCGACCCAAGTCGAGTGTTTATTTTAGAAAGCAGAGTCAATACCGACAAAAATGCGGCCTTAGCGACCTTAAGTCTGGATGCTAACTAAGTAAAATTCGATTCAAAACAGAGCGTCACTAACATTTTAGAACAGCACTGTAATAGATACAGTACTGTTCTCTGTGATAAACATCACGTAAACTGTGGCAAAATGGATTGCGGTAAAAATGGATTATCGCAAAAGCTGTTTAATCCATTACATAAAATAACAAGATCAATTATTAAAACTGAATATTTAAGGAAGCAGTATGTTTGTCATTCGTTGGATCCTTGGCCGTATCATCTTATTACTTAACTTTGTTTTCCCTCCTAAAAAGCGTCAGCGACCTATCATTGAACAAGCTAAAATTGATGAGCAAACAAAGTCGTTAGCCCTTTATCAATATGCCGCTTGTCCTTTTTGCGTTAAGGTACGCCGTTCAATTCGCCGCCAAGGCCTTAATATTGCTACAGTTGATGCCAAACAAGACGTTCATAAACAGCAACTGGTTAATGAAGGCGGTCACTTAAAAGTGCCATGTTTAAAAATACAACAAGATGGTCAAACTCAGTGGATGTATGAGTCTAAGGACATTATTGCTTATTTATCGAAACAATACGCTTAAGCGCTTTTATTGAGATAACTGCTGGCTTGAATTGATTTAAGCCAGTACATTTGTTTTACGCCCTTGATAACAAGCAGCCTCAAGCCCCCAATCATCCATCGCCAATATCTGACAGCTATTTTTTACAGATAAAATCCAGAAGGATTAATTTAGTGTTCAAGTTTTTATTTACGCTTACCAGTACATTACTCCTCAGTGCATGTGCAACCCAAGCACCCGATCCCGAATTATTCGCAGGTAAATATAGAGATACCTTTAGCTCATCAATAAAAGGCGAAGGCATCAAACTATTTACTTATAAAGCTAAGGTCGCTAATGCAACAGACCGCGGTATAGAAGATCCACTGCCACATCAGCAGCGTATTGATCGCCGTAAGCAAGATGCCCGCAGTTATGCAAGAGAACAGGAGCGTCGAGCCGACTTTTTGGCGCTATGGAGTGCTCAGGTGGATTTAGGTCTAGAGAAAACCCTCGATATGAATGGCTACTGTAAAGAAGGCTATATTGTACTTCATCGCAATGTCAGTGAAGGCAGAGGTGAGATTCGAGGCGAATGCAATGATGGTGCAACTGCAGCCGACATTCAGAAATTTAGCCGTAAGTATTAACCTTTGGTGCCTAAATGTTAATTCCATTAACATTCAAACTGGCTAATTAGCACAAGATCAATAAATAACGCAGTTATACTGTATACCCATAGTAGATTGCGCTAAACTTAGCGCTATTCAAGACATTTAGCTTAGCGCACCACTAGCTAATTTTATTTTCCAAATCGTGCCCTGCTGGCACTTTTTAAAAGAGTTACCAAGTATCATGAACAGAAAACAGCTAATGATAAAAAAGACCGCCAAGCGGGCTAAAGCCAAAAAAAATAAAATTACGCCGGATAATCCGCAAAAAAATCCAAAGGTTGGCTATATTTCAAAAGCTGAGCGAGCGCGAATTGCTTTAGAAGAAGAGCAACAATTGTTAGCAGCAGACAACAACTCTGCAGCTGAAGTGCTTGAAGCCAAGGAAAATACCCAAGCTTAATCGCCACAAAGGTTTTTATAAAAAGACCTTTATAAAAAGATTATTAAAAAAGCCCTCAACATACTATGTTGAGGGCTTTTTACATCTTGTTGCCCATTGAGTTTTACAAGGCAGCATTCAGACAGCGACTTGAGTCAATCTGTGATGCACTAGCTTTTCGGCGTTCGCGGGTTATCTAAATCCCCATCACGGACAATCTCTTCACACAATGGCTCTTCGTTTAATTGCGCTAACTGAATATATGATGACGACTGCGGTGAGCTGGTCGGGCTCATTTCTAATTCAATCTCATCATCAATGGTCTGTGGCTTAATTAGCTGCTGAGGCCCTTGTGAAGCCGCTTGAAGCTTATCAACCAAACGATAACCCAACCACACTCCGCCAACACCAAATAAAATAGACCCAATCGCTTGACCAATTAATACGCCGTATACGCCGCCCATTTGCGCGCCAAAATAAACAAAAGGAATGGTGCCTAAGGTCGCTTTACCTACGTTAAAAAAAGTTGAGTATTTGGGTTTACCAAGATTATTAAATGCGGCATTAGCGACAAATAACACCCCTGAAAACACGAAAAATATTGCAATGTATTTACAGAAAAACAAAATAATATCTGCCGCGTCACCTTTCATATCAAAGGCTGACACAATCACATTTCTGGATAAAAACAGCAATAACGACACCACTAACACGTAAACAAAACAAAATTGAATCGCCTTAGTTAAGCTTTCTTTTACTCGTTCAAATTCTTGCGCGCCATAGTTTTGCCCGATAATAGGCCCTACTGCGCCGCTTAAAGCAAAAATCATCCCAAAGCTTACGGGGATTAACCTACCAAGCACCGCCCAACCAGCAACATAACTGTCACCAAAATCAGCAACCGCTTTAGTGACCACCGCGTTACCAATTGGTGTCGCCACATTGGTAATCATCGCAGGCAGAGCAATGGAATAAACAATGCTAATATCTTCAACAAAATGCTGACGGTTAAACTGACCTAACATCTTATGCTTCACAATGACCCCTCTGGCAGAGACCACAAATACCGCAATTCGGGCAATAACTGAGGCAATTGCTGCGCCTTCAATGCCCATCCCTAAGGCAAAAATGAATATCGGATCTAGTACCAGATTTACACCGCCACCCGCTAAGGTAGACAACATGGACAATTTCGCATCGCCAATGGCTCTTAAAGCGCCACCTAACGCCATAGCTAAACAAATAAAAGGTAAAGAAGGCACCAAAATTTGCAGATAACTTTGCGCCAACACCGCAGTTTTCCCCGTTGCGCCAATGAGAGCCAGTAACTCGGGAATAAATATAAACACCACAATCGCAACAAAAATACTGGTTAGCAGAGAGATCAACGCGCTGTTAAGCAACATTCTTTTAGCTAGCACCATATTTTTAGCGCCAACAGCACGGGAGACAAGCGCCCCAAGCGCAATGGATAAACCAATCCCAATTGAAGTCGTAAAAAAAGAAATCGCCCCGGCATAACCCACGGCGGCAGCTAATTCCAACTCACCGAGCAAACTGAGGAAAAAGATATCTAATAAATCCACCACAAACAGCGCAGAAATTCCCACTGCGGCGGTGGAGCTCATAACCAATATATGACGAAATATTGGCCCTTGAACAAATTTAGCTTCGGTCATGACTCCCCTTCAAGGTTGCTGATTTCTAACTCACTGCCACAGTGATGGCAAAACAATGCATGTAATTGATGACCACGAGCGCCGCAGTTACTGCATTTTCTTAAATCTTTATTCAGTTCTCTTTCTGCGCCCATTTCATGGGAAATTTCAGCAGTTAATATTCCCGTTGGTATCGCAATAATAGAATAACCTATCAACATGGTCAGCGATGCAATGGCTTGGCCTAAATTGGTTTGCGGAGTGATATCACCATATCCAACCGTGGTTATGGTAACGATAGTCCAATACATGGACTTAGGGATCGAAGTAAACCCGTTACTTGGCCCCTCAACCACATACATCACCACACTCAGCGCCATAATAATCAGACTCACTGAAAAGAAGAAGATGAAGACTTTGCGTCTAGCGTGGATCATCGCCTTAAGTAAAATATTGCCTTCACTTAAATAGCGTAATAACTTTAACACTCTGAAAATTCTGAATAACCGTAATACTCTAAAGGCCAATGAAATATTGGCTCCTGGGATAATCAGCGCTAAAAAGCTTGGCAGAATTGACATTAAATCCACAATGCCATAAAAGCTACGCATATAGGACCAGCGATTAAGTGAGCCGTATATTCTCAGCAAATACTCAAAGGTAAATAACCAAGTAAACCCCCATTCAGCGTAATAAATCGCTTGGCCATACTGAGCATGTACGCTATCTATCGTGTCTAAGACAATCAGCGTTACACTGAGTAAAATACAAATAATCAGTGTTATATCAAAGCCTTTACCCAAAGGGGTATCGGTACCAAATATAATGGTTCGGATTTGCTTTTTATAATGGTTATCGTGTTTATCTTCTAACGTCATGGGTTACTCTACAATCCACTTAAATTTAATACCGCCCTAAGGAAAAAGTAAGGTATTATCACTAACGATATCTGCTCTAATCATTTTTATGTGAAGCATATTTTGAACTGATACTCATGTTAACATTATTAACATAAAACAAATTAGAAAATCCTGCTTTTTTGGAGTCTGCATGCGCTTGGTTAAATCCCTTATTTTTATCGTCATTTTACAGTCTAGTACGGTTCTTGCGTCTGTTGATAAATTAACTCAAGCAAAAGTTGATTTAGTTGTTGTGAACAAGTCAGAAGCTAAAATGTCTATCTACCAGCAAGGCAAGGTATTAAAAACCTATCAAATTGCCATGGGCGATGCCCCACAAGGCCATAAATTTAAAGAAGGCGATCAACGCACTCCCCAAGGCCGCTATGTTTTAGACTATAAAAAGTCAGACAGTGCATTTTATAAATCAATTCATATTTCTTACCCTAATGAAGAAGATAAATTACGTGCCAATGCCCTAGGTGTTAGTCCTGGCGGCATGATTATGATCCACGGTCAAAACCCCAACTCAGAATTACCCCCTGAACAAGCTCAGCAATACAATTGGACTAACGGCTGTATTGCGGTGACTAATAAAGAAATGGATGAGTTGTGGCGAGTCATCGAAGAAGGCACCCCAATCGAAATTTGGCCTTAACCTTCACAGCTTAATAATATTAACAATATCGTGATAGCGGTTGAGTGCGACTAATACTCCAGCCTATACAAACGGATACTACCGATGAATTACCCTTATTTAATAGAAACTTGGCCAGAATTTAGCGCACGCATTGAGGCCTTCATTAGCCAACTTGGTTTAGATAAACTGTCTCTTGAATGTGATCACTGCGCTTTAAGAGTCAATGACGCAGATAAAGCAAAATTACTCACAGAGCAATTCAGTGAGCACGGTGAAGTGATTTCGAATAATATGATTAACGGCCGACCGATATTGATCATTAAACTGACCCAGCCACTGACACTGGCAGATAAAAACGTTACTTGTGTTGAGCTGCCCTACCCATCAGATAAAAACTATCCCGTTGAAGGCTGGGAACATGTTGAGCTAGTCATGCCTTCTACTGCACAAACCTGCGAGCAATTAGTTACCGAGTTAGTTGAAAAAGTACCGACACTCGCCCCTATCATCGCTGGTGAAACAGCCATTAAAGTTAAGCAAAGCTCGCCTAAAGGGGATAATGAACGCTTAGCCAATCCCACAATTGCCTTTAAAGCCGAGGGCATTTGCGTCAAAGTGCATCCATTAGGGATCGAAGCCATTATTGCGAGCGAGCTAAATTAAAACGGCATAAAAAAGCCGTTATTAACATAACGGCTTTAAGTACCAGCCCTGTTTAAGAAGGGTTATTTGTCGTAATATTGGCTTATTGCTTTTCTGCGGTTTTAGCCTTGTTTTCAGCCGCAAGCACACTCTCCATTGACGGCACAATTGACACTGGATCCAGACGCTTTTGGAACCAGTTCAAACGCCAATCGAGATGCGGTCCAGTCACCCGCCCTGTCGCACCAATTTCAGCTAGTGGTTGGCCTTGAGTGACCACATCACCTTCTTTGGCATATAACTTACTCAGATGTAAAAAAGTCGAGTTAATACCATATCCATGGTCAATGATTAACGTGCCACCTGAATAGAACATATCTGGCACTGATAAGGTAATAACCCCATCAGCCGGAGACACGACAACCGTTCCCGTAGGACGGGCAACATCTACACCATAATGCGGGTTACCCGGCTTACCATTGTAAACTCGCTGACTACCATAAACCCCTGAAATCCTGCCAGTTACCGGCCAGATAAACGCTTGCATAAAGGCATCTTGCTCACTGAACACATTACGTGCGGCGCGAGTTTGCTTTGAGTCCTTTGCAGCTCTAGCTTGCGCCACAGGATCTGGCTGCATGATTTTTTTACTAATGCCGGTTAAGCGATCAATTTTATATTCACGGCTCGCAATTGTCAGTGGTTTAAGTTGTGTTAACCCATCAGTATAAGTCACTTCTAGCAGCTGCTCTGTTTTTGCTTCGCGCTCAAAACCAATAGCAAATTGGCCTTTTGGAGTCACTTTTACCACTTCGCCATTAAGCTTGACTGCGCTACCAGCAGGAACAGTGCCACGCACTAACGCGCCTTGCTCTAACTTGCCTTGTATATTAATACTGCCATAACTGGCAACAGAAAACAGCGTAACCATAACCAATGAAGATAGTTTTAATCCCTTCAAAAACATATAAATAACCTTAATCCTTGCTAATTCAGCTCACACTCAAAATGCTAAGTTTACTTAACGGCGATGGCGCCTTTACCCACACCTTCAAAGGCAATGACTTTGAACACAGAATCTGGAGATTTAGCAGCCATAGTGTCAGCAATAAATTGTGCTAACAACTCAACGGTGGTGTCGTGGGGAATGATGTCACAATTCGCTTTGGGCATTGCCAATTGAAAGTCACCTTGTGGGGCTTGATAATGAAAGCCCAAATGGCTGTCATCAGAGATACGGGTTTGCGGTGATAATGCTAAGGCGTGCACAGAGACAACATCTTCTTCACTGCCTAAGTAAATATCTTGCCAGCGATCGGCCCAGTATTTATCCCATTTAGGCGCAGCAATGCCGTTTTCAAACACAGTTATAGGGCTACGGTGACCGTGAGCAATACGCTGGCAGTTACCGTCATGCTTTCGTAAACCATGGGTGTAGTGGTAATAAGGGCTTTCAAGCACTTCGGTGCGCAAAGTTAAGCTAATGCCTTGAACATTATCAGGCAGTGCCTGACGTAATGCTTTAATTAAAAAGGCATTAACGCTTTCAAAATCGATAACTTCAGTAGGTATAAGCGCAAAGGCTTGTGATGGGCATGCCAGATGAATATCACCTTGCTGACTGGTGAAATCCATCCATACTCTGTCGCCCTGCTGCTGCCAACGAACGTCACTGCATGCGGTAGGTATTAATAGTCGGTGATCTGCTACATCATCAATGGTACTTTTGATGGTCTTTTTGACTTTAGAAAAATCGAGCACCATATTTTGCTCATCTAAACCACCATCAAGCAATACATCAACAATCCAGCTTTCGCCCACCATGCCCCGAATTGGACATAAATAAGAAAAGTCGATTACGGTTAAATCTTTTACAAACAGTTGCATTCAAGCTCCTAGACAGAAAAACAGTCCGTCTCAGTTTAAAAGTGTCCCAAATAGCGATAGCTAAGGGGATCCTAAAATTAAAGCTATTCTAAACAAAAGCAGACCAAGGCGCGAGAAACATCAGCAAATATAGTAAAAAACTCATAAGCACAATTAATAGGGGTAAAAGGAAAACTACTCAATTTTATAACCCACACCGTAAATAGAGTGCAGTAAATCAGCTTGTTTATTATTGAGTAATAATTTTGAACGTAAGTTTTTGATATGACTGTCAATGGTGCGAGAGCTCACAACGCGGTCATCGACATAGCAAACTTGCATTAAACTATCACGGGAATGCACCACGCCCGGTCTTTTAAGCATAGTATGCAAAAGCCTGAACTCAACGGGGGTTAAATCGACCTCTACGCTAGCAGCGTGGCATTTAAAACGCTCAAGATTTATCACTAGATGCTTATAGGCTATTTCATCTTCAGCAAGTTGAGCGCTAGGCTCCATTCGTCTAATAATTGCTTTAACCCTTGCTACCACTTCCCTTGCTGAAAAAGGTTTACAGACATAATCATCAGCGCCAATTTCTAAGCCAATTAAACGATCAATCTCTTCAACGCGCGCAGTTAACATCAAAATCGGCACGTTTGAAAATGACCGCACTTCTTTACAGATAGTCAAGCCATCTTTGTGCGGTAACATTAAATCTAAAATGACAAAATCAATAGCGTCATTTTGGATCCTTGCGACAGCATCAAGCCCATCGTGTAAAACCGCAGTGACAAAGCCTTCAAGGGTTAAAAAATCCACAAGCACTTGGGCTATTTTGGGCTCATCCTCTACAATCAATACGCGTTTATTTTGATAATGATTATTCATGATCTATGAATACTCCGTTACTTGTAACAACAGCCAAGTAGCTAGGCCAATGGCAATACAATCTCAATACATAAACCGCCAAGATTAGAAGGCCTTGCGGTAATTGTCCCTTTATGGGCTTCTACAATATTTCGGCAAATCGTGAGTCCAAGGCCTGCGCCATTACTACGGCGCACCCGAGAGCTATCTTGTCGATGAAGCGCCTCAAATAGTAGCTCGCAATCGTCTGTCGCTACTGAAGGTTTAGTATCATTAATTAATATCAGCACCTTGGTATTTTGCTGAATTAAATCGACATCAATACTACCTGGAGAGTCTGTATAAGCGACTGAATTTAATAAAACATTAGAAATTAGTTGCTGAATTCTCATTTTATCAGCATTGATTAATACCGGCTCAATATGGTTAAAACGGTAGCCTAACCCTTTAGCAGAAATTTTATTGCCTAATGAGGCTATTGTTTCTGAAATGCACTCAGTGAGATCCATCGGTTGGATATTGTATTTAAGTCCACCGACATCAGATAAAGACAGCTGATACAAATCATCGACTAGATGTTTGATGCGCATGACTTCTTGCTCTAGTGACTCAAGTTGTTGTTGATCAAATTGACGAATTCCCGCTTTGATGGCGTCAATTTCACCACACAAAATACTTAAGGGGGTTCGAAGCTCATGTGATATATCGGCAAACCATCTATTTTTTGCAGTACGGTTTTTATCTAAAATCATCGCTAAATGGTCAATGTCATTCATCAATTGACCTAATTCATCTTGACGTTGCTGAGTAAAACGTTCGCTATAATTGCCCTTTGAAAGAAAGGAAATACCTTTAACCACCTCTTTCACAGGTACTAATAAAAATCGAGCTAACAGCCATGAAATAATACTTGCCAATAACAAGCAGCCCAAACCTATCCAGAGTGTGGTCCAAAGCTGTTGTTGCGAAAAAATAGCTGCAGATTCACTATTAACCTTAACGATTGGTGAGCTATATAACTTAGCAATAAGCTCTCCTTTATAGGTAACAGGAACATAAGTTGCCTTATTACGGTCATCGATAGCCACGCCGGCAAGTAACTTATTCTCTAAGTTGTAAATTGCTGTAGGAGGTCCAAAGCGCACCTGAGGCTTCACCTCTCTATCCCTTCTTTTGCTGTCGGGTCTTTTATGAGGCGGCGGTTGCCGGTGTTCTGGCTCAAAGCCTTTAGCGGGTTTTCGATGTTCAGATAAGTGTGGCGGTCTTCGATCTGGGTGTGGTATACCTTGCCTATTCGACAATGAATCATTTCGCCCCAAATGCCTTGGAGCCGGCCCTGGTGAATGTAGTCTGAGTAATTGCTTATATTGGTCTGAGCTAATGTTACTCCAATTAAAAGCTGACTGCTGATACAAATCAGCCACTGCAGTTGATAAACGAGCTAAACGTTCTTGTTCTAGGGTATTAATATAATTTAGAAAGCCTTGATCAAAGCTCCACCTTGCTAACGATAACGTCGCAAGTAACACTATGCTAGTTAAGCCCACAAAGGCTAAAAATAATTTCTTTGATATTTTCATAAACTAAGTATATCGACCTACAAGGCTGCAAACTAGCAACAACAATGACTTGGCTGTAATCTCCATGAAATCTGCACAATTACTGCATATTTAATTGCTAACCTAATGATGAATCAAACAAAGGCTTTAATAAAAAGTCATATCGTTATCACTAGGATGGATTAAAAATGAAAAGAATAGCCTCTTTACTTGCCCTTATTCCTTTACTGACATTGATGTCAGCCAATATCATCGCACAAGAAAAAAACCGTCAAATGCGTAAACCACCACAAGAAGCTTATGCAATCTGTGAAAATAAAAACGCTGAAGATCAAGTTAGCTTCACGACGCCAAAAGGCGATGAAATCGAAGCCACCTGTATTTTAATCGATGAAGAACTGGTTGCTGTACCTAATAACCACACACCGCCAGAACATAAACAAAAACGTGGTCAATAAATAGGAGCCTGATATGCAAGTCTTAATGAGCAATAACATCTCGGCACAACAAAGTCAGCTAAACACGCAATCAAGCAGCAAGCCTGAAAGACCACAAGGTCCACCGCCACCTGGGAGCACTCCACCAGGACTAGAAAAAGCAGTATCGACCTTAACTGAAGAACAACAAGCTGATATTTCATCAATGTTAAGTGCATTAACCCCAGAGCAGCATGAGTCTTTGAAATTAGCGTTAGATGAGCTAAAACCTATGGCTGAAACCTTATCAAAAGATGATATGGGAGACGTATTTCTAACAACGTTAACTGAAATAGCAAACACTTCAACCGAAAATGATATCAGCAACACAATAGATATATACGCATAAATCAGTTTAAAAGTGGACTTTTCTATTACAGTAAAGTCCTTAAATAATCGCCTATAAACAAAATTTAAGGACTTTTATTTACTGTTTGTTAAGAGAGGCGTGAGTGTTGATGCTAATTGCGGACGACTAAAATAATAACCTTGTGCTTGATCGCAGCCATTTTCCAATAAAAAAGCCGCTTGCTCTTTAGTTTCTACCCCTTCAGCAATGATGTCGAGATTAAGTGCATGACCTAACACAATAATAGCTTTGGCTATTGCGGTATTATGACTATCAAATGGAATATCGCAGACAAAAGACTGATCGATTTTAAGCACATTAATAGGTAACTTTTTAAGGTAACTTAACGATGAATAACCGGTTCCAAAATCATCAACAGATAATTGAATTCCCATGTCCCCCAAGCGTTTTAAATCACTGATCACTTTTTCAGGTTCATACATCATGCAGCTTTCAGTCATCTCTAACTCAAGACAACTAGCAGGCATTCCAGTTTCTTGCAAAATCATTGCGACATTGTCGATAAAATTACTGCGCTGAAATTGTATACTGGCAACGTTAACGGCAATACGACCAAAATGATAGCCATTATCAAGCCATTGCTTGCCTTGAAGACAAGCCATTCGAAGTACTACTAAACCAATTTCGTGAATTAAACCGGTTTTTTCAGCAATAGGAATAAACTCAGCTGGTGAAATAAAACCATACTCCCGATGCTCCCAACGGATCAACGCCTCTAGTCCCACCAATTGACAACTACTCAATGATAATTTTGGCTGATAAACTAAATAAAAATGCTGCTCTTGAATTGCTTCGTGTAACGCATTTTGGATTTTCAAATGCGCTACTGAGTTCATTGTCATAGCTGAATCGTAAAAGGTTACTGTATTACGACCACTTTGTTTTGCTATATGTAATGCTGTATCGGCATTTTGTAATAAGTTTTCGCTATTTACAGAATCATGGGGGAAAACTGAAACGCCCATACTCACGGTAATTCGAATTAAAGAACTATCATCAAATCTAAATGGCTGCTCTATTAGAGACTTAATATGATTTACACGGGATGCCACCATATCGCCCTGAGTAATATCATTTAAAACAAGCACAAACTCGTCACTGCTTAGGCGGCCAACATTACAATAATCATGACTGATATTAGATAGTCTGCGGCCGACTTCAACTAATAGTTTATCACCCACCTCGTGACCTAAACTGTCGTTAATATGTTTGAAAAAATCAATATCGAACATGATAACAGCAAGTTGAGATTGTTTAGTTGCCGCATGCTCAACTTGAACTTGTAAATTAGACCGTAATAAAATTCGATTAGGTAATTGGGTTAAGTTGTCGTAATAAGCTAAATTCTCGAGCTTTTGTTCGTTAATTTTCTGCTTTGATATATCTGAAAATACAGCTACGAAAAAATTAATAGTATCATCTTGGCCATAAACCGCATTAATGGTAGCTCCTTGGAGGAATATGTTACCGTTTTTTCTTTTATTCCAAATTTCGCCACGCCACTTACCTTTTACTAGCAAGGTATTCCACATTTTGGCAAAAAACTCAGCATCATGTTTGCCGGAATTTAAAATACGTGGATTTTGACCTATAGCCTCTTCACGTTCAAAGCCGGTAATATTGGAAAATGCACTATTAACTTCAGTTATATTGCCATCTCTGTCGGTAACTAATACACCATCAATCGTGTTCTCAACCACACTTTCGGCCAGTAACAATTGTTTTTCATTTTGTCTATGCCGACCAATATTTCGGGTAATACCGATAACGCCTTGGATAGTATTTGTATTATCGATTAATGGCGCTTTAACCGTTTCTAACCAGTGACGGTTATTGTTTGGATCTGTGCCTTCACACTCAGACACTACAATCGGTTTTCTTGCCAAAATCGCACTGTTATCGGTCTCGATAAAAAGCTTTGTTGTTTCAACATCAAATAGATCATGGTCCATTTTACCGACTATTTGACCCGTCTTTTTATTCCAAGCTTTTTCTATACTCTGATTACAAACAATATACTTACCGTCAAGATCCTTTACCCAAATATGTTCACTAAAAGCATCAATGAAATTCTGTAAGTTAATGGATTGATATTGTTGCTGTTGGGAGTGAAGCTTAGATAAAGAGTGTTCCAGGCTATCAACAGTGAGATTAATTAAAGCTAAGTTAAAATCTTTAGATAACAATTTAGAATAAATCGCACAAAAGCAGCCCAGTTGTTTACCGTAATCATCAACAAGAGGTTGCAGATGGATACTATATTGTTTTTGTTTATGGGTTATTGATATGACTTGATTAGTGGCTAATTCCGATAAAGGAATATTATTGATGACTGGAGTGGTAATTTGCTGTAATTCGCGTAAATCTCTATCGATGATTTCTTCATTACATGCCAAATAACGCATCATCTGCTGAGCATCTAACAAAAAGGCACACACATCAGTACTCAGTGCTTTTGCCGTTATATCTAAGGTTTTTTGCCAATAAGCTTTGATATTTTGAGTTGTATGCATTGCTAAAAAGAACCTACTTATTGGACTTTACACTTATATATACATTTGATTATATAGCCACACAGAAAGTTAATAAATCAGTAAACCGCGGATCTGCTAGCTAGATCATTTAACTGATAAAAAACCACTTAAATATTTGTATGATTTTATAAGATACTGATATTGGCATGCTGTTTTAAGGGAGGGTTACAGTTGAGGGTACTGTTCTTTACTTAAAACAGTGCAAACGGTTGAAATAGGCTTTATAAACTGATCGAGATACTGTAACTACTATTGGCTTACGATGATAAAACTTCATAGAAACATAATTTCAATAATATAGTTCTACTCAGCGGCAGATATTTAATTGAATTCGACAACGAAAAAGTCATATTCTAAAGGCACAGACAACTCAGCTAACATTCTTTTTCTTTATCAATATAAAGCTGAAAATAATTATATTACAAAACGAAAAAAACCTCTACATTGCTGTAAAAGCTTTCGTCTTTGTGTCAGCGGAGCGAACTTACTCTTATCAAGAGACGAACCCTCGCCCACGGCATGTCAGGCCGTTGATCTCTAATC
>NZ_JBFRKH010000036.1:0-4846 GCF_041469265.1 Shewanella sp. 10N.286.51.B2 | reverse complement strand
CCCATGTGAAAGTAGGTCATCGCCAAGCGCCTAATATCTCTCATAAGAGAGTCGATAAAGCCCTGACTTAACAGTTAGGGCTTTTTTCGTTTGGGGCAAAAAGAATAAATCCTAATGCTGATAACTTGAGTCATCAGCTGCTAGATAATATCGTGAGCGGTGAGGTTGAGCGATTACCCATGTGAAACTAGGGTGTAATGTCTGTATAAAGCAACGCTTTATACAGACATGAAACGCGAAATATTTATCCGCAGCTGAACATCGCAAGCGCCTAATTTCTCTCGTAAGAGAGTCGATAAAGTCCTGATTTAACAGTTAGGGCTTTTTTGTATTTGGGGAAGAAGAATAAATCCTAACGCAGATTACTTGAGTCATTTACTGCTACATATCGGCGTGAGCTGCGAGTGTGGGCGAATGCCTATGTGAAAGTAGATTACCGCCAAGCGCCTAATATCACTCATTAAAGAGTCGATAGAGCCCTGACTTAATAGTCAGGGCTCTATCCGTTTTCGGGGAAAGTGAAATATGTACTAACCATGAGAGCTTGAATCATCACCTGCTAGATAATATTGTTCGGTGAGAGTGGGAAAATGTTCATGACAAAGCAGACCTTAATGCTGATCTAAATTCAGCAAGGCTTTATAGCGACTCTACACAGATATAAAGTACGAAGGGTTTATTTGTTGATCAACATCAACAAGCGTCTAATCAGTATCAAGCCCGATATTATGTAGCGGGCTTTTTCATTTCTGGCTTTCAATATATATGTCTATGGATATTATTTTAATAGAAGACAAATTAAGCTCCCGGTGCTCAATAGGCAAAGTTTTATAGGTTTTTTAGAGATATTGATATGACACGAGTAGTGCTAAGACGTTTTGATATAAAAACCTACGGGATGTAGTAATTTATTAATCAAAAGAGACTTATTTCGCCATTTGTATATATCTTAAGTACAATAGTGTTCATTATTTTTCGTTAGAACTATGCCTTTATGCCTGTAAGTTTAGCTCCCCATAATACCTTGGCCTTAACACAATGTTGCGACGCTATTGTTGAAGTTGACTCAAAAAAACAACTGATTTCAGTCGTTTCTAAGCTTGTCAGTGAATCTAAGCCTATGTTGATCTTAGGCGGTGGCAGTAATGTGGTATTTACCGATGATTTCAATGGCACCATTATAAAAGTGCTTACAAAAGGAATTAAGGTCGTTGAAGATGAGTTTAATTTCATCTTATCAGTTCAAGCAGGTGAAAATTGGCATGATTTTGTTGAATACTGTTTAGAAAACGGCATTAACGGCTTAGAGAATCTAGCGTTAATTCCAGGCACAGTTGGCGCCGCGCCTATTCAAAATATTGGTGCTTACGGTGTAGAAATCGATAATTTCTGCTCTCAAGTAGAATACTATGACTATACGACATCTCAGTTGATAACCCTTGACGCAGATCAGTGCCAGTTTGGTTACCGAGATTCAATTTTTAAACACCAGCTTAAGGATAAGGCTGTCATCACCGAGGTTGAATTTAGATTACCTAAGTTGTGGGCGCCTAATCTTGAATATGGACCACTAAAACACTTACAGGATGACAGTGTTAGCGCACAAATAATATTTGAAACAGTATGTGATGTGAGGCAAAGTAAATTACCGGATCCTAAGGTACTTGGTAATGTTGGTAGTTTCTTCAAAAACCCGATTATTTCAGCTAAGCAGTATCTTGAGTTATTAACCGAATTTAGTGATCTTGTCGGCTACGCGCAAACTGACGGCACGATTAAAATTGCCGCAGGTTGGTTAATTGATGAAGCTAATTTAAAAGGCTTTACAGTAGGCCGTGCTGCCGTGCATACCAAGCAAGCACTAGTGCTCGTTAACCTCGGTGGGGCAACGGGTAATGATATTTGTCAATTAGCTCATGCGGTGATGAATAAAGTTTACGATAAATTTAATATAAATTTAGAACCGGAACCAAGAATTATTGGCCCAAAAGGCGAGGTAGATATCTGATATGAATGGTCATTGGGTTAAAAAGAAACAGATCCTAGCTTTGCTTGATCATAGTGATTATGTCTCTGGTGAGCAAATTGCTCAAAAAGTGGGTTTATCACGCACCGCGGTAAATAACCACATCAGCCAGTTACTTGATTATGGCGTAGATATATACAGTGTTAAAGGCAAAGGCTATAAGTTATCTAACCCATTACCATTATTTGATGAGGCAAAACTATTGGCTGCAATAGATAATCGTTGCTTTTATTTTGATGACATTAACAGCACCAATGCCTTTATGTTGCAACACGCTGATGAATTGAAAACAGGTGATATTTGTATCGCTGAATATCAATCTGCAGGTAGGGGGAGGCGAGGACGTAATTGGGTATCTCCCTATGGGCACCATGTTTATGCTTCAATTTTTTGGCGCTTAAATCAAGGTATGAATGCAGCAATGGGCTTAAGCTTAATTGTTGGCTGCTCTATTGTAAAAACCTTAGAGAAATATGGTGTAGAAAATTTAGGCTTAAAATGGCCCAATGATATTTATAAAGATAATAAAAAATTAGCAGGCATTTTAATTGAATTGTCTGGCCATTCCTTGGATGAATGTAATTTAGTTATCGGTTTTGGCATTAACATGAGTATGTCTAATAAGCATGCTGAAGCTATTGATCAACCATGGAGTGACTTGAGTGCTTTAGCGGAGATGCCAAATAAAACTGATTTAATGATTGATTTACATCAACAACTTAAATCAGATTTACGCCTATTTGAATTACAAGGCTTAACGCCTTTTATACCGCAATGGGAAAAACATGATTTATTCATTCATAAAGAAGTGGATTTGATCATGGCACCTCATTCTCTATCGGGGATCTGTCGAGGAATTGATCAACAAGGCGCTATTTTATTGGAGATTAATGGCAACATTACATCACACATTGGTGGCGAAATTAGCTTGAGGGCATCTGCCAAATAACCGTATTTATTTACGTAAAAGCACTTGGTCTACAAGGTGGTTCTGGGCTTTTTTTAAAATGAGGTTAGCGCGGGCACGACTGGGTTTGATGTTTGACTGTAAATTGGGGCCGTTAATTGTGTCCCAAATATTCGCTGCCGTAGCATTCGCTTCTTCATCAGACAGTGTCGCATAGTGATGGAAAAACGACTCAGGATCACTGAAAGCCCCTTGTCGGAATTTCAAAAAGCGTTGCTGGTACCAGTGTTTTAACAGTGACTCTTCAGCATCGACATAGATAGAGAAGTCGACATAATCTGACAAAAAGGTACTTTTATGATCAGGTGATGGATCTAATGATGTCTGTAATACATTAAGGCCTTCGATAATCAAAATATCGGGCTGATTAATTTCTTGGACACTATCCGTTAACCTATCGTAGCTGACATGAGAATATAACGGTGCCGATACGGATTCATCGCCAGCTTTAATGCTGGAAATAAAATCAATCAACATTTTCATGTCGTAACTTTCAGGAAAACCTTTGCGCTTAAGCAAATTACGTTGTTTAAGTTCTGCTAACGGGTATAAGAAGCCATCGGTGGTGACTAATTCGACTTTTGGGTGCTCTGACCAGTGTTGTAATAATGTTTGCAAAATACGTGCAGTGGTACTCTTACCGACTGCAACACTGCCTGAGATACTAATGATGTAAGGTGTTTTTGTCGGTTTATGACTTAAGAACTGATCAAGCACTTCACTGCGTTGATGTTTGGCACTGATAATCAGGTTGAGTAGGCGACTTAAGGGCAAATAAATATCCGTCACTTCATCGAGTGACAGTTGCTCATTCATGCCTCGAAGGTTTTCTAATTCTTCTTGGCTTAGTGTTAAAGGCACCGAATTACGTAATTCAGACCATTGTTGGCGCTGAAAAGAAAAATAAAGTGCTTGCTGAGATAATTTATTTGATGTCATAACGTCCTTTCCTTAGATCAGGCACAGTACACCAACAATATATATTGAACAATAGAAAATGCATTGATAGTTTTAGCAATAGTTTAAATCGAGGTATTTTTGAACGCAGTTGTTAAATTGAGCCTAAAAAAGCGACATTTAAGACTTTTTTTATCTTTTTTATGCTTTTGCTATTGCACTTGTGCCGACATTTACCTAATATCCGTTTCCGAAATGATTAGCCGGCATAGCTCAGTTGGTAGAGCAACTGACTTGTAATCAGTAGGTCCCGAGTTCGACTCTTGGTGCCGGCACCATTTTTCTGGAGGGGTTCCCGAGTGGCCAAAGGGATCAGACTGTAAATCTGACGGCTCAGCCTTCGAAGGTTCGAATCCTTCTCCCTCCACCATTTTTAAAGGTAGTTAGGTAGCCTTAAACAGGTTGCGCGGATGTCGTATAATGGTATTACTCCAGCCTTCCAAGCTGATAACGCGGGTTCGATTCCCGCCATCCGCTCCAAATTGCTGAACGACTTGATTGCTTAATATCTCTGTCAGAGTTATTAAGTCAATCAAATCCTTTAAATCAGCACGTCCTGTCTTATGCTAAACTAATCTCCTAAACTAATCGATTCGATGTCATTCAATGCATCGGATTTTTTCTATATGTGTTTTCATTACCAAGACTCTGGGTTGAGGCAATATCATGGCTAAAGAAAAATTTGAACGTAGTAAACCACACGTAAACGTGGGTACAATTGGTCACGTTGACCATGGTAAAACAACTCTTACAGCAGCTATTTCAGCTGTATTGTCAAAAGTATATGGTGGTGAAGTTAAAGATTTCGCACAAATCGATAACGCTCCAGAAGAGCGTGAGCGCGGTATTACAATTAATACTTCTCACATCGAATATGACACTCCATCTCGTCACTA
>NZ_JBFRKH010000035.1:53540-66728 GCF_041469265.1 Shewanella sp. 10N.286.51.B2 | reverse complement strand
ACAAAATTAGTTACAGCCTCTAGTCAGTTAATTCAGTATAAACCTAGTCTTGGATATCCTTGCTAAATACTTTTAATTCTTTTTCATTGGTGTTTAGATTTCAACTTTTACCTATTGAATTATCCATTCTTGTTGCTGACTATTACGACTTAAGTATTAACATAAAATGATACATCTATTTGTTTGAAATTTATTCTCTTTTCTATCATTGCCTTAGCGTTATATATAACACTAGGGATATCACTGCGATAAAAAATCAATTTACTTAGCGTGCTAACCAAGTATAATAGTTAGCACGCTAAGTAAATGGGAACCATGATGCAAAAAGAATTCGACCATATGAAAGAGCTATCACTGGCAGAACAATTGGGGCGTCTGCATCGCTTATGGCGCACCGCTGTTGACATTGAACTTGCCCCTTTAGAGTTAACTTACCCACGCTGGACAGCCTTATGGAAACTGTGGCGATTAGGCGACAACCTCAGTCAAAAAGTATTAGCCAATGCCTTAGAAATTGAACTGGCCTCTTTAATGCGCACCTTAGCCCAATTAGAACAGCAAGGGCTCATTGAACGCCACTGTTGCCCCCATGATAAACGCGCCAGACTTGTCAATTTGACTCCTGCTGGACTCGATTTAATAACGAAAGTCGAAGTAACAATTATCAATATCCGTAGCCAATTGCTCTTAGGCATAAATGCTGAAGAACTTACTGAGTTTGAAAGAGTAATTAATCTGATTGGTAATAATGCGTTAACCAAATTAGCTAAAATGACAGACAAGTAAGTGAATACAAATATGACACCAGATCAACAATTTTCGCGGCTAACAAAAATTGCCTTAGCAGGCTTTATGCTAGTATTTGGTTACTTTATGTTTGCTGATGCCGCTATGCCATTAACGCCGCAGGCTATGGCAACTCGGGTTGTGACTAAGGTTACCCCACAAGTTAATGGCCGCATTAAAACTATTGCTGTCACTAATAACCAAGTTGTTAGCAAGGGTGAATTACTGTTTGAAGTAGATCCTAGACCGTATAAGTTAGCGGTAGATGAAGCGCAGTTGGCTTTAGAGCAAGTCCAGCAAGATAACGCTGAGCTAGATGCCTCTTTGTTAGCGGCGCAAGCTGATGTCAATGCCAGCCAAACCACATCACAACAAAAGCGCAGCGAAGCAAAGCGTCTTGATGCACTGTACAAAACTAATGGCGTATCCCAACAGCAACGCGATCAAGCTGACAGCGATGCCGCTGCGGCTGAAGCAAATTTGCTGGCAACCCAAGCCCGTTTAAAGCAATTAGAAGTGAGCCGCGGTGTTTACGGTAACAATAACTTAAAAGTACGTCAGGCCGAAAATCGCTTAGCCCAAGCCAAATTAAACCTGTCTTATACCCAAGTTCATGCGGATCAAGACGGCACAGTTACTAACTTGCAAATCATGGTCGGCGGCTTTGCGGCCATTGGCCAGCCACTACTGGCTCTTGTTTCTGATGATGTGGATATTATTGCTGATTTTAGAGAAAAGGCATTACGAGATGTCTCAATTTCATCTAAAGCCCTTGTTGCGTTTGACGGTGAACCAGGCCGTTTATATCGCGCCCACGTCAGCAGTATTGATGCAGGGGTTAGCGCCGGACAGTTCGATGCCAATGGCAGTTTAGCGACTCCGCAACAATCTGATCGCTGGGTCCGTGACGCCCAAAGAATGAGATTGCATTTACAATTAGATAATGACGAAGTCATGAGAACATTGCCAACGGGGGCACGGGCGACGGTGCAGATAATGCCAGAAAATAGTTTGCTGAACTTATTAGCTCATGGGCAGATTAAAGCCATCAGTATGCTGCACTATATCTATTAACATCATACATTTGATAGATGCGCTATTTTAAATATATTACAGCGACACAAGGCAACAATCATGTTACTAAGATTTAATCCCATGACAGCCAATGATTTACGTCAATGTCTACGTATTGCCACTGCTGGCACGATTGGCTTTACTTTGTGTAAACTGTTCGGCTTTAGTAACGGGGTGTTTTATACTGTTACCCCTATGGTATTGCTAGGGCTAGCACCCGTGTTCACCGCCCATGTCGCGCGGCAGGTGTTGGCGTCTTCTGTCACAGCTGGATTAGTGGTAGGCGTTATCGGTGGTTTATTTGGTGGCCACCCAGTCTTAATGACCCTGATTATTTTTGGGGTGTTTGTTGGCTTTTTTACCGCCATGACCCGCGGCAGTTTTTTTCTTTTTGGTGCCAATAGTTTACTTAATCTGAGCATCATGCTTAATTTTGCCAGTTACCCTGATACTGATCTAAACGGTCTCATCGGCGCTAATCTCGGCGCCACAATACTGGCAATCATTATCGCCTATATCATGGTCTCGTTAATCCCTGATGTTGAACCCAGAAAATTGCAAAAACCACCAGCAAAATCAGTAAATCGAATGCGACATGAAGTATTACTGGGGGCAACTATCGCCACAGCATCTTTTATCGTGTTCCAGATATTTAATCTGCAAGACTCTATGTCGGCGCAAGCTGCCACAATTTTATTACTTTATCCGATGCATTTTACTGGGGTATTAAATTATGCCCTTAAACGTGCGATAGGTACCTTTCTTGGAGTGACATTCGGTGTGTTAGCCCAGTTGTTTCTTTATGATTGGTCAGGGCTGCTTATCTTAGTAGTGCCGGTTTTATGGTTCGGATTAATGCTATTTAGCCAAGTTCATGTTAAAGAAAAAGTCGGCGCAGGCGTTGGTTTTGGAGCGATGACCACGCTGGGTATTTTATTTGGCCAATACCTAAGCCCAGGGAGCGATCTGATATATAGCGCACTTTACCGTATTAGCAGTATTTTGGTTGCCATAGTAGCGACTTTATTACTGTGTTACATCATGCACACTTTACTTAACCGATTTGCTGCAACGCGCTTAAGTTATCAGTAATGCTGCTAATGATTAAGCTGGTCAGATAAAAGATCGCGATTGATTAATCGAGCATGGAAACAAAACCCGCTTGTGACTCAACATTAGCTAACCATTGTTGGAGATTGGGATAAACCGATAAATCAAAGCCACCCTCATGGGCCACATGGGTGTAGACATAAAGCGCAATATCTGCCAGGCTAAATAGCTCACCGAGCATAAATGCCTGCCCTGCTAACTGGTTATCAATTAATTTCAATACCTTACCCCCCTGAATTTGTAAGTTATCAAACTCAGCTTGCCGCTCTACTGGCATACCTTGATAAAGTTTGATAAACCGAGCAACGGCAATACAAGGCTCGTGACTGTATTGCTCAAAGAACAGCCATTGATACATTAAGGCATTATTAAATTTATCGTCAGGAATTAACCTCGAGCCAGCGGCCAAGTATCCAATGATGGCATTGGACTCGGCTAGCACTCGACCATCATCTAGCTCAATAACCGGTAACTTACCGTTTGGGTTTTTAGCTAAAAAAGCCTTGGTTTGGCTGCCTCCAGCCATAATGTCCACGTCTTGCCATTGATAATCAATATTGAGTAGCGCCAGAGTCAGCTTTATTTTGTAACAGTTACCTGATTTTTTTATCGCCATAGACAGTTATCATTGCTCTTCCTTTTGCTGTTAACGCGCTTGATTTCGTTTATTAACCCTTCATTGGCCTACTTCACTAAACTTGATATTAACGCCCGTAATGCCGCTGGTTTAATCATTTTAGCCATATAGTGATAACCACGCTTTTGTACATCCTCAACCAAATCCTTATTCGTATTAGCCGTTATCAAGATCCCGGGTAAATGTTCACCGTAGCGCGAACGAATACCATCCATAGCATCGACGCCATTTTGATTGTTATCTAAATGGTAATCAGCTAAAACGATATCAGGAGCAACCCCTTTAAGGCCAAGTTTAATACGAGCATCAGCTAAATCGGTTGCACAAATCACCTCGCACTTCCAGCGAGTTAATAAGCTTTCAAGCCCTGCCAATATCGCCTCTTCATTATCAATACAAAGCACTTTTACCCCAGCTAATGGCTGAGTTAAGCTTGGCACTGGTTTAGCCGATTTTTCACTGATGGTTTCGCCTAAAGGCACGATAATTGAGAACACTGAACCTTGACCAAGCTTTGATGAAACCTGAATTTGATGATCTAACACCTTGCTTATTCGATCAGCAATAGCGAGCCCTAAGCCTAAGCCGCTGACATTTTGGCTACTGGGATGATTTAAGCGTTTAAACTCTTTAAATATCTCTTCTGTTTCATGCTCATCAATGCCACAACCTGTATCTAACACCTGAATTTCGAGATACTTTCCTCGGCGGCGACAACCCAACAGCACTTTACCGCCTCTAGCATAGCGGTAAGCATTGGTTAAAAAGTTTTGTAATATACGCCTCAGTAAGGATAAGTCTGAGTTGACAGTGGCATTACAGGGGATCATATTGAAGCGAATTTGAGTGTCTTTTGACATAGCCTCAAACTCAACAGCAAGACCTGTGAGTAAGTCAGCAATAGCAAAATCTCGGCGGTTAACCTCCACCATGCCTGAATCAAGCTTTGATATATCCAATAAATCAGTTAATAACTCCCCCGCTGTTCGCAAGGAGTTGTTGATATGGGATAAAGTGGTTTGCCCTTCTAAATCAAGATTCGGGTATTGCGCTAGTGAAGCAGTAAACAATCTTGCAGCATTAAGCGGCTGCATAAGATCATGCCCAACGGCCGCAAGAAAACGACTTTTTGACGCATTAGCCATTTCTTCTTGGGCTTTTGCTTCTAGTAGTTCGCTGTTAAGCATTGCCAGTTCATAGGTACGTTCTTTTACTCGACTTTCAAGGGTTTCATTGGCTTCTAGTAAGGCTTTCTCTTGCTCACGGTATTGGGTGATATCGGTAAAGGTCATCACAAAGCCGCCATCTGGCATTGGATTACCTTGAATTTTTATCACTTTACCGTCTCGGCGTTGTCGCTCTGAGGTATGCTCTGTGCCCGCGCGCATATGCTGCACTCGCATTTCTACTTGAGCATCAATTTCACCCTCTCCACAATAGCCTCTGGCAGCGTTAAAACGTACCACTTCACTAATTGGCATGCCTTGCTTTAAAAAACCGTCAGGATAATCATATAGCTCGGCATATTTATAATTCCATGCGACCAAGTTTAAATCTTTGTCCACCACACTCATGCCTTCATAAGCATGTTCAATGGCGCCGCGTAACATGTCTTGGCTTAACATCACCTTGGTTGACGCTTCATCCACTAAACTAAAGACTTCATCAAGGGCTAAATCGCGACCTTGTAACACCGAGTCCATCACCAGTGAGGCGCTCGATGCTCCTAGCACACCTGCAAGCATATGCTCTGTGTGTGAGATTAACGCTTCATCAGCCACTTTATGCCAAGAATCACTTCTTACCGCAGCTGGCGAGTATTGACTAAAGCTTTCATAAGCGCGGGTTGGACTAACAAAACGACTGGCAAGAATTAATAAATCTTGTTGAGATATCGCCCCATGTTTTCGGTTACTGTCCTTTTTAATAATGCCTGGATTAATAAAATGGCTGGCTTGAATGCGCTCAGCTACCCCAGCTCGAAACCACAACGAGCCTAAAATATAAAAGGCAATATTGGCTAATAGCGCCACTAAAGTGTCATCCACTTCCGGGCTAATAGACGCTAAGATCCCAGTATCGCCCACTAAGCCTACGCTGCGCTCAAATAAAATATAACACCACAATGAAAAGCCTACTGCTAAACCTAAAAACACCCCAGCACGGTTACCATACTTCCAATACAAGCCACCTATGAGTGCGGGTGCTAGCTGCGCAAAAGCACCGAATGATAGCTGCCCAAGGTGAGATAACGATTCATTACTACCAAATATTAAGTAACTAAAATAACCCAAGGCCAAAATAATGATGATGGCTAAACGGCGCGCATTTAATAAAAAACGCGCAAATTGATTGAAATTAGTGCCAGTGATTTTACCAGTACGTAGCATAACTGGAACTAACCATTCGTTACTGATCATGACACTAATGGTCACAACAGCAACAATCACCATACCCGTCGCTGCTGAAAGCGTGCCTAATAAGGCAATAACGGCGAGAACAGGCTGATCTAATGCTAAAGGCAGGTTAATCACATAAGTGTCTGCCGCCACGGTATCACCAAGTAATAATTTACCAGCAAGGGCTAATGGCGCCACAAATAAGCCAAACATGGCCAAATACAAGGGAAAGATCCAGCGGGCTTTTTTTAACACCCCTTCTTCTGCACACTCAACTACCATCACATGAAATTGCCTTGGCATACACATAAAGGCGGCAATCCCCACCAGCATTTCCGGTAAAATTGAAGCGATATTTAAAGTGCCATGGTTGATGAGTTCTTTGTCTTTCGCTTGTTGCCAGATATCATCAAAACCATCAAAAAAACCATAAGTAATCACCACACCGACAATCAAAAAGGCGACTAATTTTATCAGTGACTCAAAAGCGATCGCTACCATCATCCCAGGATTATGTTCGGTGGCATCCAATTTACGAGTGCCAAATAAAATCGCAAATATAGCCAAAATGAAAGTAATCACCAAAGGGATACTGACGCCATTTAAAGGTAAATTATCAGGTTGAAATAAATTAAGGCTAAATACCATGGCTTTAAGTTGCAGCGCAATATAGGGCATGATGCCGCATAGTGCTATTAGGGTCACTATGGCAGCAAGGGCTTGGGATTTTCCATAGCGCGCGGCAATAAAATCGGCTACCGAGGTTATATTTTGCGCTTTAGAGACTAAAACCATTTTGCGTAATACCCCAAAACCCAGGGTAAAAATTAAGATTGGGCCAAGATAAATCGGCAAGAAAGACCATAAATCGTTCGCTGATTGACCTACTGTGCCAAGGAAGCTCCATGAAGAACAGTAAACAGCTAGACTTAAGCCGTATATCCATACTTGAACTTTATTAGTGACTTTACTAAACCAACGTTCAGCGCCCCAGGCCAGTATAAACAGTAATGACACATAGCAAATTGCAATCACAGCAACGACTAAGGTTAAATTCATAGCTTTCTCTTTTTATTATATTCGCTTATTAATTATGCAATAATTTTGCGTTATTTGCATGAGATGTTAACACGCGCAACAAGCTAAATATTAAGGATATTTTAAAACTAGACCAAGGTCTAATGGAGTTAACATCATCATGCAGAGGATACTTTCATAACGCAAATTTTGACAAAGGGAAGCCATATGAGCTCGCAGTCTCTCTACAAAGTACCAGCCGATTTCGCTAAAAATGCACTGGTCGATAATGATAAGTATAAAAAAATGTACCAAGAATCTGTGGTTAATCCTGAAGGTTTTTGGAGAGAACACGGTAAGCGCATCGATTGGATCAAGCCTTATACCAAAATTAAACAAACCTCTTTTGATGATCATAACCTGTCTATTGAGTGGTTTTATGATGGCACATTGAACGCATCTTCAAACTGTTTAGATCGCCATTTAGAAGATAATGGCGACCGCGTAGCGATCATCTGGGAAGGTGACGATGCCAATGAACAGCGTAAAATCACTTATCGTGAACTGCATACTGATGTGTGTAAATTTGCCAATGCTCTACGTAGCCAAGGGGTTTGTAAAGGTGATGTAGTCACAATTTATATGCCTATGGTGCCTGAAGCGGCCGTTGCTATGCTTGCTTGTGCCCGCATTGGCGCGATCCATTCGGTGGTATTTGGCGGTTTCTCACCTGATTCAATTGCATCACGCGTAATTGATGGCAAATCAAAAGTCTTGATCACCGCTGATGAAGGCGTGCGTGGTGGCCGTAAAATTCCGCTTAAACGTAGCATTGATGAAGCGCTTAATAACCCAGATGTAGATTGTGTCGAAAAAGTCATTGTACTTAATCGAACTGGTGGTGATATCGACTGGGTTGAAGGCCGAGATATATGGTGGAGCGATGTCGTTGCAACGGCATCAGAGCATTGCCAAGCTGAAGAAATGGGCGCTGAAGACCCGCTATTTCTTTTATACACTTCAGGCTCAACCGGTAACCCAAAAGGTGTGTTGCATACCACTGGTGGTTATATGGTTTACGCCTCAATGACTCACGAGTATGTTTTTGATTACAAAGAAGGTGAAGTATATTGGTGTACTGCTGATGTGGGTTGGATCACCGGTCACTCCTACATGGTATATGGTCCATTAGCCAATGGCGCAACTATCCTTATTCATGAGGGAGTACCAAACTCTCCAAATCCAGCTCGTCTTGGTGAAATGGTCGACCGTCATAAAGTTAATATTTTATATACTGCACCAACGTTAATTCGCGCTTTAATGGCAGAAGGTAAAGAACAGTTTGATGGTTTTGATGGTAGCTCATTACGGGTAATGGGCTCGGTGGGTGAACCCATTAACCCTGAAGCTTGGCGCTGGTACCATGAAGTGATTGGCCATGAATCCTGCCCAATTGTGGATACATGGTGGCAGACTGAAACCGGTGGTATTTTGATTAGCCCATTACCTGGCGCCACAGATGCAAAACCGGGCTCTGCTACGCGTCCATTTTTTGGGGTTCAGCCGGCATTAGTTGATAACATGGGTAATATTCTTGAAGGCGCTGTAGACGGCAACCTTGTTATTCTCGACTCTTGGCCGGGACAAATGCGCACCGTATTTGGCGACCATGATCGTTTTGCTCTCACTTACTTTAAAACCTTTAGAGGTATGTACTTTACTGGTGACGGCGCTCGTCGTGATGAGGATGGTTATTACTGGATCACTGGCCGTGTTGATGACGTAATTAACGTATCGGGCCACCGCCTCGGTACTGCTGAAGTTGAAAGCGCGCTTGTATCACACGATCTTGTCGCTGAAGCCGCAGTTGTAGGTTACCCCCATGATATTAAAGGCCAAGGCATTTATGCCTATGTAACCTTAATTAACGGCGTTGAAGAAACAGAAGAGTTACGTCAAGGGCTACGTCAATGGGTGCGTAAAGAGATTGGCGCACTAGCCACCCCAGATTTAATTCAATGGGCTGGCGGTTTACCTAAAACACGTTCAGGTAAAATCATGCGCCGCTTCTTACGTAAAATTGCCGCAAATGAAGTAACCAACTTAGGCGATTCTTCTACCCTTGCAGATCCAGCGGTGATTGATACCTTGATAGAGTCTCGTTTAAACAAAACTCAATAACAGTAGTTTAAAATAAGAGGTTATTAAGTACTCCCCACCCTCTTACCAACCTGAGAACTCCTAACCAGATTCTCGTTGCCCTCTCACTGAGGGGGCTTTTTTATATTTATTCTGGCTTAAAACTCTATCAACTCATGCTGAAACGATATGTATTCAGCGACTTTTATTGAATAGACTGCGCCGCGCTAGCTTGTATTCATGCTACAGTACCCTGCATGATCAACATTAAATAATAAGCCATTTCATACTCACTTATGTCTGCAACCATTTCACTTCGCGATTACCAACAAGACTCTGTTAACGCTGCTATAACCCATTTTAAGCAATCTAATGACTCTGCGGTGCTGGTACTTCCTACAGGAGCAGGCAAAAGTATTGTGATAGCCGAATTGGCTCGAATTGCCCGTGCTAACGTTTTAGTATTGACTCATGTGAAAGAACTGGTGGCACAAAATGCAGAAAAAGTGGGGTTACTCACTGAAGATGCCAATATTTATTCTGCTGGTTTAAAGCAAAAAAAAGCCCATGGTAAAACCGTGGTCGCCAGTGTGCAATCAGCAGCGCGAAAGCCCGAGCAATTCTGCCAATCATTCTCATTGGTAATAATTGATGAATGTCACCGAGTCAGTAATGATAAAGATAGCCAATACCAACAGTTATTAACTCACCTCAAAAAGATTAATCCACAAATAAAACTGTTAGGGCTAACTGCCACGCCCTATCGATTGGGTTTAGGTTGGATATATCGACATCATTACCATGGAAAAATAGGCAATGCTGACAAGCCAGTATTTGAAAAGTGCATTTTTGAATTACCTATGCGGCCGCTCATAAAAAAAGGCTACTTAACCGCACCCAAAATATTTGATGGACTAAGTGCCCAATATGACTTTAGTCAGTTAGAGCCAAGTAATACAGGTGAATTTCCGCAAAAGGAAGTTGATGATTTACTCAACCATCAAGGCCGCGCAACCACTGCCATCATAAAACAAGTACAACAATTAGCAGACTCTCGTAAAGGCGTATTAATTTTTGCGGCGACAGTTCGTCATGCAAAAGAAGTACTTAAATTATTAAATGACGATGCTGCACTCATTACAGCAGATACACCACATGCAGAACGCGACGAAATTATTAGTCAGTTCAAACAACAGAAAATTAAATTCATCGTCAATGTTGCTGTATTAACCACCGGTTTTGACGCCCCTCATGTCGATTTAATTGTTATTTTAAGGCCCACAGCATCAGTAAGCTTATTTCAACAAATGATTGGCCGAGGTTTACGCTTAGCGCCTGATAAACAAGATTGCTTAGTCATTGATTATGCCGCTAACGGTTATGACTTATATTTTCCTGAAGTGGGTCAAGTAAAACCCAATAGTAAATCTGTGCCAGTGCAAGTGCATTGCCCTGTATGCCAATTTGCCAATACTTTTTGGGGCTTGGTGGATAATGACGGTGATATTGTTGAACACTTTGGTAGACGCTGTCAGGGGCTAATAGAGGACTCGTCATCAAACATTCAACAGTGTGACTTTAGATTTCGTTCTAAAGCTTGCCCTGATTGTGGCGCTGAAAATGATATCGCGGCGCGCATTTGTCATATCTGTCAATCTACCCTCATTGATCCTGACAAGCGTTTAAAGCAGGTATTGTCGTCTCAACATCATCATTTGTTTAAATGCCAAGAGATGCAGCTTATCGAAGAAAATGGCAAGCTTGTGGTGCAATACTTTGATATTGAATCGAATGACTTTAAAGAATACTTTAATATGGACACACCAGCGCAACGCCGCGCTTTGTTTGCTATATTTATCTCTCCTCATTGTCGAACTCCCGGCATGAAGCACCCACAATATAAAAAGCCCGCCGATTTAATCGCCCATAGTGAGCACTTTAAAAAGCCGGACTTATTACTTTTGAAAAAACAGAAACATAAATGGGATTTAGTCGAAAAGTTTTTTGACTATAAAGGCCGTTATAAAACGATCACTGAGAGTAGTTTCTAGTCGCTGCGCTTATACAATATCAATTCAACAAAACTTATGGTATAAATCCTCAAATCAAAATAAGGAGTCACTATGTTTGTTGTTATTTTTGGCCGTCCAGGCTGTCCATATTGTGTTCGTGCTGTTGAATTATCAGAAAAATTAACCGCGCAACGTGACGATTTTAAATTCAAATATGTCGATATTCACGCTGAAGGTATTTCTAAAGCAGACTTAGAGAAAACCGTTGGTAAGCCAGTTGAAACAGTACCGCAAATCTTCGTTGATGAAGTTCATGTTGGCGGTTACACAGAATATGATAAATACGTTCGCGACAATAAATTAGTTGCTTAATCACCAATGATTACAACTAAGCTGCGTTGAGCGCATTTCGCAGACAAGAAAAAGGGTTAATTCATTGAATTAACCCTTTTTTGTTTTTAAGAAAAATATTTTTATAGAACGTATTTAGCAGAGAATAACACTCGGCTTAAATCGCCATCTACACCACTTTCTTTTTCGTTCATCGCATACATATACTCAACACCAAACGTTAATGGTTTTGTTGGTGAGTAGAGTAAGTTGATATAACCAGAGTATGAACTCGCATTGACACCATCACTTGATAATGAAGTATCGTTATCAATTTCTAGTGCAGCAAAGGTTAAACTACTACGCCATTTATCATTCCACCAATGACGGTAAGCAGCAAAGCCACCATAAGAGCTAATAGTTTGGATATCACCTGATGCATCTAAGTTACCAGCATTGGCATAGTTAAGGGCCATATAACGACCTAGGCCTTCACCATAAGTGACAGAAAACTTGAAGTCATCGTTACCTACAGGGATAACACCAGCAATACTTGCGCCGTAGCCGACTTCAGTGGAGTCAATAGCTTCAGTGGAGTCAATAGCTTCAGTACCCACATTTTGCTCTACATTTAACTGTCGAACCATTGCAGCAAGTGAAATTGCTGAACCACCTTCAGACTTAAAGTTATAACGAGCAACGACATCAGGAACCATACCGCTACCACTGGTCACTCTTGACGCTGTACCATATTGGTTTACGGTTGTTTCTGGGTTTTCTACCGCAATTTGAAAGCCGCCATTGGTGTAGCGGATCATCGCTTGACGCACAAACGGCGTACCATCAGCTGCGCCCACAAAGTCTAAATTTTCAGGTAATGCACCTGGATTTTGGAAGGTAGTCCATGTTTGACCAACAGTCCAATTGTCATAACTGACAAAGGCTTGTCGAATACGCGGGGAATAACTGTTTGATACTCGCTCATTACCATCAGTATGAGTCATAAAATCAAGTTCGATAAAACCTGATAATTTATGGCCATCGAAATCTGATACAGTTTTAAAATTAAAACGCGTTTCGCGGGCTTGAAAGTCGACGACTTCCTTACCATTACCAGCTTCACCATAAATGGTACCTGGTACATAAAATTGACGAGATAAGTTTCCTGAGTCAGGTGCCCCATTGCTATAACTGCTGAACATCACATCAGCTTTGACATAGCCACCAAACTCCATTTCTGTATCTGCGTAGCTAGTACTGCTCAATAACAGTAATGAACAACCTATAGCTAAACTAATTTGTGTTTGTTTCATCATTCTCTCCCTATTCTTATCATCCATAGCAATATGACCCACTTAACAAGCAAGCAACATTAGCAATAGGTCTATTAGACAAAAGTAGGTGGAAAATAAAAAAGTTTAAATCTAAAGAATGATAAACACTTGATATGAGCAAAAACAATTTACGGTTTAAATCTGAATGAGAAAGACGGAGATATAAATATTAAAGCGTTTGATGGGCTTGATTAAACGAAAAAAAACATAGGACTATCTAACAGGAGGAACTGAATTAAAGCCAAACTGGCAATCTCACTTTCAGAAAAGTGGTGGGTCGTGAAGGATTCGAACCTTCGACCAATTGGTTAAAAGCCAACTGCTCTACCAACTGAGCTAACGACCCATCT